>DASPMA010000119.1:0-4505 GCA_035627335.1 Binatia bacterium | reverse complement strand
CCCCGGTCTTTCTTCCCGCCTTTTCATATTCGGCGGGCTTCTCATCCGCTTTGCTCAACCGCGCAGCGAAGGGTCACGCTCGATCACATCGCTCGTCGCATCGGTTCGAACATTGGCCAACTGCCCTCCAGCGGAGCGATGGAAGGAGCTTAAGGGCGCGGTGGAGGTGTAGGACAAATTTCGCGCGATGTTTTGGCGGCGTGATGTTTACGCAACAGATGTGGGGATGGACAAGCAGCTCTCGCCATGACCGCCCGCGCCTTGCGGCGTCCACCTATGCGCATGGGATGTGACTTGACGTGCGACCTACTCCGTCGCGCCGTTCTCTTCGACTTGCGCGTAATCGATGACGTGGGCGCGCGTTACGTGCCCGAACACACTAGACACCGAAAAACTCGCTATCGTGCGGTCGCGGTAGTGCTGCGACAACAGGCGTAGCGCGTCTTCATACCGCCTGTCGGCGGTTGCCTGCGCGTCGGTGATTTCGACCGTGGCGGTCTCTGCCGTCGCGTTGGCCCTTCGCAGCGTGAAAACGTGTTTCATCTGCATAGAGTACCCGACTTCCAGTTCTAGTGACTAGTGGCCGCGCGCTCTGCATCGCTGTTTCAACCAGCTGCGGGAAGATGGGCGACGCGCGACGACCCGGGGGCCGGGCCGCCGCGTGTCATGGCTAATGCGCGTTAGGGCTGATCGTCCAGCAAAGTCTTAGCGCTGGCGCCTTTAGGCTGGGGCGGTGATCCGCCTGCTCAAGAACCTCTGCTTCACCGCGTTGATGGTAGTCGGCGCGACGATGGCGACGGCTGCTGTCGTTTCCGTCGTCATGATCCTGATGGCATCGCAGGGCGCGGCGACGCCCGTCGATCCCGGCATGGGCGCTTCCATCATCTCCCTCGGCATCATCGGCGCTTTACTGGCCGGCTTTTGCTTTTCGTTTGCGTCGCTGTTCGTGGCGGCGCTGACCATTCCGCCGGCGATCGTGCTCATGCGTTGGTTCAAGCTGCCAAGGCCGCTGTTCGACATGGTCGGCGGCGGCGCTGCCGGCCTCATCTGTGCGGCGGCGTTCATGGGCGTGCTGGAGTCGGTCGAGCAGGCCAAGGGCGGCAGTCTTTCCGGCGACATCCAGCCCGCGCTCGATATTTGCGCCATGCTGGGCGGGGCGGCTCTCGGCTATTTGCGTCATGCGGTGTTGGTGCGCGGGTCCGCCCAAACTCAAGGGCAAGCGGCGTTCGCCTCATGAACCTCAGAAACATTGGCCTGACGGCGCTGATGGTGATCGTCGCGACGATGGCGACTGCAGGCGTCACGATCATCGGCCTAGTCCTGGTGATGTCGGATGACGCGTTGAGTGCGGCCGGGGCGCTGGGAGGTATGGGCGGCGCGATTGCCTCGATTGCTGCGTTTATCGGCCTGTTTTTTGCGCCGATCTCGCTGGCTATCGCCGGCGTGACGATGCCGCCCACGCTTATCTTCGCCGATCGGCTAGGCTTGCCGCGCCCAGCGATTGACATTGTGGGCGGCGCGGTGGCCGGCGTACTCGTAGGTTTTCTTTGCGCCGAGATGGTTCTGGATGCCTTCGAAGGGCTTGCGCGATCCAAGGGCGGCGGGGCGATGAGTGACGCTTACCGAATGCAGGCCGACCTGGTGTTCGCTTGTTTCGGGTTCTTGGGCGGGAGCATTCTGGGATGGGCGCGCCACAGGTTTCTCGTGAGCGCGCGCACTGCGGCGCCTGTGCTTCGCACGGCCTAATGGGGGCTTGGCGGGGCGCTTTGGACCCGCTATATCCACAGCCAAGACATCGCTGATGCCTCCGATGGAGGTGTGAGCGGCGGCCCCGGGGCCGCCGCTTTTTGTTTAGCCGGGAGCCGCCTCTGCGCGCGACGAACCCAGTGGAAGAGCGCGTGATCGCGCTGATCGAGCCGACGGCCAAGAATCTCGGTTTCCGGGTCGTGCGCGTGCGCTTATCGGGCAACCGCCGCAAGCGCCTGCAGATCATGGCTGAGCGGCTATCGGACGGGCTGATGAATGTCGACGATTGCGGGCGGCTGTCGCGCGCGCTGTCGCCGGTGTTCGATCTCGAGGACCCGGTCCAGGGCGAGTACGACTTGGAGATCTCATCGCCCGGCATAGATCGTCCCTTGATGAGCGTGGAGGATTTCCAGCGCTTCATCGGCCACGACGCCAAGCTTGAAACGGCCGCGATGATCGACGGCCGCCGGCGCTGGAAGGGCCAGATCAAAGCGGTGGAAGGCGATGTCATCGTGCTGGCCGCCGAGGGCGGCGAAGCGCGGCTGAAGTTTGCGCAGCTGTCGGATGCGCGGCTCGTGCTGACCGACAAGCTGATCGAAGAAGATTTGAGACGAGCAAGAGCGGCGGAGGCCGCTGACGCAGAGAACGCTGAAGGAAAGAGTGAACCATGAGCACCGGCATTTCCGCAAACCGGCTGGAAATCCTGCAGATCGCCGACGCGGTCGCGCGTGAGAAGTCGATCGAGAAGGAGATCGTGATACAGGCGATGGAGCACGCGCTGCAGAAGGCCGCCCGCTCGCGCTACGGCGCCGAGCATGACATTCGCGCCGCCATCGACCCGCGCACCGGCGAAATGGAGCTGACGCGCGTGATGACGGTCGTGGACGAGTCGATGCTCGATCCCGAAACACGCCCGTTCAACCCCTCTACCGACATCATGATCGACGTGGCGAAGAAGACCGATCCTGAGGCGCATGTCGGCAAGGAATATGTCGAAGGCCTGCCGCCGATCGAGTTCGGCCGCGTCGCCGCGCAGACCGCCAAGCAGGTGATCAATCACGAAGTCCGCGAAGCCGAGCGTGAACGCCAGTACGGCGAGTACAAGGATCGCGTGGGCGAGATCATCAACGGCGTCGTCAAGCGCGTTGAATTTTACAACGTGATCGTGGACCTCGGCCGCGCCGAAGGCGTGATCCGCAAGTCGGAAAGCATTCCGCGCGAGAATCTGCGCGTCGGCGACCGCACGCGGGCGTACATCTATGACGTGCGCCGGGAAACGAAGGGCCCTCAGATCTTTCTGTCGCGCGCCAAGCCGGAATTCATGGCGCGTCTGTTCGCGCAGGAAGTGCCGGAAGTCTATGAAGGCGTGATTGAGATCAAGGCCGCCGCGCGCGATCCGGGCTCGCGCGCTAAGATCGCGGTGCTTTCGCACGATAGTTCGATCGATCCCGTCGGGGCCTGCGTCGGCATGCGCGGCGCCCGGGTGCAGGCTGTTGTCGGCGAATTGCAGGGCGAGAAGATCGACATCATCCCGTGGTCTCCGGACCCGGCGACTTTCATCGTCAACGCGCTGCAGCCGGCGGAAGTCTCGAAGGTGGTGCTCGATCCGGAAGATGCGCGCGTTGAAGTCGTCGTCGCCGAGCCGCAGCTCTCGCTCGCCATTGGCCGGCGCGGGCAGAACGTGCGCCTCGCGTCGCAGCTGACGGGCTGGTCGATCGACATTCTCACCGAAGCGGAAGAATCAGAGCGCCGGCAAAAGGAATTCGCCTCGCGCAGCGAACTCTTCATCAAGGCGTTGGAAGTGGACGAAATGTTCGCCCAGCTGCTGGCCTCGGAAGGCTTCGAGTCGGTCGAGGAAATCGCCTACGTCGATCAGATCGAGTTGGCCTCCATCGAGGGCCTCAATGACGAGATCGCCGACGAACTGCAGGCGCGTGCGCGCGATTACCTTGAAAAGC
Source organism: Binatia bacterium (assembly GCA_035627335.1). GTDB lineage: Bacteria > Pseudomonadota > Alphaproteobacteria > Caulobacterales > Aquidulcibacteraceae > Vitreimonas. The sequence goes on along the minus strand of DASPMA010000119.1, from coordinate 801 downwards.
TTGCCGCCGAACTGGAGGCCAAGCGCAAGGCGCTCGGCGTCGCCGATGACCTGGCGCAGGTCCCGGGCCTTACCGGTCCGATGCTTGTGGCGCTGGGCGAGAAGAGCGTGAAGACGCTGGAGGATTTCGCCGGCTTTACCGGCGATGACCTGCGCGGCTGGTTCGAGACGAAGAATGGCGAGCGTGTGCGCGAGCCGGGCGTGCTCGAGGATTTCCAGCTCACGCAAGAACAGGCCGATGGCCTCATTCTGAACGCGCGCATTTCGGCGGGCTGGATCGAAGCGCCGCCGGAGCCTGAGCCTGTCGAAGAAGAGGGAGGCGCGGATGACGACATCGCCAGCGTCTTCCCAGAACGCAGCTGATGCGCAGCGTCGTGAGCGGCGCTGCATCGTCAGTCACGAAAGCCTGCCCGACGCGAAGCTGATCCGCTTCGCGCTGGCGCCCGACGGTAGCGTCGTGCCGGATGTGGCCGCGAAGCTGCCGGGACGCGGCGCGTGGGTGCGGGCTGATCGCGAAAGCGTCGAGGCGGCTGCCAAGAAGCAAATGTTCGCGCGCGCGTTCAAATGCGAGGCGCGCGCCGGAGCAGAGCTCGCGGACCAAACCGAATCATTGCTCGCGCGGCGTTGTCTTGACCAACTGGGGTTGATGCGGCGGGCGGGCGCAATCGCGTTCGGCGCCACGCAAGTGGAGGCCGCGATACGCGGTAAACCCGCGTTGATGCTGATTGAAGCGGCAGATGGCGCGGAAGAGGGTCGCGAAAAGCTGATGAGCCTCCATATAGGGCTCTGGGGCGGCCCGCCG
>DASPMA010000118.1:0-4145 GCA_035627335.1 Binatia bacterium | reverse complement strand
CTCCGGACCCTGATATGGGTCGTGTGCCGGTCAAAGCGCAGCTTTTTAGCTGGCGCGTGGGCGGGCTTTTAGGGATTGGGGCTGTAAGCGTCAAACTATAAGACGTCGCGCCACTTTCTCGCCGATCGCAAGCGACGATGTGAGCCCTGGGCTCTCGATCCCGAACAGGCACACGAGCCCAGCCACGCTATCATCAATCACAAAATCACCCTGCGCCTCATCCGGCCCGTGCAGTTTTGGCCGGATACCAGCGTAGTCCGGCGCGAGCGCGCCATCCGGCAAACCGGGCCAGAAGCGGCGGACGGTTTCGTAGAATGTTGCCGCGCGGGTGGGGTCGACGACGTAGTCTTCGCGCTCGACGAACTGCAGATCCGGGCCAAAGCGCGCGACGCCGCCGAGATCGCGCCGGTAATGCGTGCCCAAGGCGCCAGGAATGGGCGGGGGATAGATCAGCCGCTTGAACGGCGCTTTCGCGCCTTGCAATGCGAAATAGTTGCCCTTGCCGAGATAGATCGGCGGAACGCGCTCGGTGGGAAATCCCTCAATCGCCCGCGCGCAGTCCTGCGCGCCTAGTCCTGCGGCGACCACCAGCCGCGTCGCGCTCACGGTCATGGGCGCTTCGCCGCCGACGCTCACCTCGAACGCATCGTCCGCGGGCCGCGCACCGAGGAACGGCGCGTTCAGCGCGATCGCGCCGCCACGCGCTTCGATCTCGCCTTGCAGCGCCAGCATGTAGCCGTGCGCATCGAGGATGCCGCTGTCCAGCGACTCCAACGCTGCGACCGCGCGCAACTCGGGTTCCAACGTTTGCGCCTCGTGACCCTCAAGCCAGCGCACGCCCTCAACGCCATTGATCTCGGCTTGAGCCGCCAAATGCTTCAACGCAGGGACTTCACTCTCCTCCGTTGCAACGATCAGCTTGCCGCATTTGTCGTGCGCGACGTTGTGCGCTTCGAGAAATGCATAGAGGGAGCGCCGTCCTTCGACGCAGAGCCGCGCCTTCAGCGATCCTGTCGCGTAGTGCAGCCCAGCGTGGATCACTTCGGAATTGCGCGCGGATACGCCCGAACCGATTCGCGCCTCGCGCTCCAGCACGACAACGCTCTGTCCGCGTTTTGCCAGGGCGTACGCACTGGCGAGGCCGACAGCGCCGGCGCCCACGACGACAGCATCGAAATCGCTCACGCGGCCATTGCGCCCGTTGTCATGTTTGCTCCTTGCGCGGAATTAAGCGCGCTGGGGCCTATTACAAACGATCGGTTAATCGAAACGCAAGCAGGGTGCCCGCAGGTAGCGTGCGGGGGTTTGCTGCGTGCTGAAGTTCAACGATCCTACGATGATCTCGGCGGCTCGCGGCCGCGTGGGATCGTTGCGCTGGCGGTTCGTACTTGGCGCGATCTTTGCCGCTGGCTCGTCGTTCGTGCTGACGTCCGCGGCAGCAGGGTTCGGCTGGTATCTTGCGCTCTGCATGGTGATGGTCTTCGACCACATGCTCGGCAGCTCATACGTCCAGGCCCGGGGCGAGAAGGCCCGCATGACGGCGGGCGGGCTGTTCGTTTGGGGCAGCGTCTTCTCCATCATCATCTTCGCCGCGATGCCCGTCGCATTGGCGGCGTTTGGCGGGGGGCCGGGCCGGGTTCTCGGCGTGCTGATGGCCGCGAGTTCGCTCGTCAGCGTGATGCTGTTCACATTCCAGGCGCCGCGCTTCATGGTCCTGTGCGCGCTTCCGGCGACGCTCGCGCTGCTGACGATGCCATTCATCCCATTCCACCAAGGGCCGGCCGATGCGCTTCAGGGAGCTGTTGGCGTCGGCTGCGGTGTCATGGGCTTCATGGCCTACATCACGCGAGCGGCTCTCAATAACATGAAGATGGTGTCCGCCTGGAAGGCCGCGAACCAGGCCGCGAAGGAGCGCCAGCTCGAAGCCGAGTTGAAGCGCGCTGAAGCAGAAGAGGCAAATCGCGCCAAGTCCGAATTCCTCGCGGTGATGACGCACGAATTGCGCACACCGCTCAACGCCGTGATCGGGTACGCCGAACTTATCAACGAAGACCTCGCCGCCGAGGGCCGCGCCGAACTGGCCGACGATGCCGCGCGCATCACCGCCTCGGCGCGCCACCTGCTCGGCCTGATCGATCAGATACTCAACATGTCCAGCATCGACGCGGGCAATGAGGGCCTCGCGCTGCGCGACGTTGACGTGCGGAAGCTGCTCGAGGAGGCTGTCGCCACCGTGCAGGATGACGCTCGCGCCGCCGGCAATCGCATCTCCATCCGCGTCGCCGCCGACGCCGAGCGCGCGCACTCTGACGGCGGCAAGCTCGCAGTCTCGATGGCCGCCATCATCTCCAACGCCGTGAAGTTTACGCAGAACGGTCTCATCGCCGTGACAGCGGAGCGCGATGTGATCGACGGAAAGGACATGCTGATCCTTGCCGTTTCAGACACGGGCATCGGAATCGGGCCCGCGGACTTGCCGCGTATCTTCATGCCGTTCACCCAAATCGAAGGCGGGGCTACGCGCACCAAGGGGGGCATGGGTCTTGGGCTCTCCATCGCGCTGCGCATGGCCAACACGCTGGGCGGCGATGTCGTGGCCTCCAGCGAACTCGGCTCGGGCTCCACGTTCACGCTGCGCGTTCCGATGCGAATGGCCAACGCTGCGACCGCCGCACGGGCGGCTGCCTGACGCGTTTCGCTTTGTGAATGAAAGAGGGCGCTCCATATAGGTGTAGCCTATGGACGATCGCCTGCCCGCCTCCTCAATGCCGACGCTGCGCCAGCTGCAGTTCCTGATCTCGCTCAGGGCCGAGGGGAGCTTTGTCGCGGCCGCGGACGCGGTGGGTGTGACCCAGCCGACGCTCTCCGCGGGCATCAAGGACTTGGAGAACGCGCTGGGCGTGACACTGGTCGAACGCGGGCGCAACGGCGCGGTGCTGACGCCGGCAGGCGAGGACGCCGCTGAGCGCGCCGCGCGCGCCATCGGCGAGGTGGAAGAACTCGTTCGCACCGTGCAAGCAGCGGGCGAACCGTTTTCCGGCGCCTTTCGGCTCGGCGCCATCCCCACAATCGCGCCTTTCCTGCTTCCGCGCGCGCTGCCGCTTCTGAAGAAGAAATTCCCGCGCCTGCGGTTGCAGATGCGCGAAGACCTCACCCACCGTCTCGTCGACCAGTTGCGCGCGCGCACGCTGGACGCGGCCTTGATTGCCCTACCGTACGAAGCGCATGGCGTCGCGACGCTGCCCATTGCCGAAGACGAATTTCTTTTCCTCGGGCCTGAAGACCACCCGCTGGCCAAGCGCAACGACCTCAAGCCGGAGCAACTCAAACAAGAAGAGCTGCTCCTGCTCGAAGACGGCCATTGTTTGCGCGAGCATGCGTTGAGCGCATGCCGCCTTTCGCCCAGCAAACGTTCTTCGGAAGTGGGCGCCACCAGCCTGCATACTCTTGTGCAAATGGTTGCCGGTGGCATGGGCGTAACGCTGTTGCCCAAGATCGCGGCGGAAGCAGGCGCCACGGCTGGCGCACATGTGGCGTTGCGTGCGTTCGCAAAACCAGTGGTGGGCCGCGCTATCGGCGTTGCCTGGCGCGACCATGGCGCGCGCGCGGATGAAGCGCGCATGCTCGGGGATGTGCTGCGGGAGTTGTTCTAGGACGTCGGCCAGTCTGGCTTGGACAATTGCTTCGCCAGATGCGGCAGGCGGATCACGAACCAAAGCGCCGCCCAGATGTTTCCGAGGATGAACACCGGCGCGGCCCAAAGCGCCGCGACGACCCACGAACGCTCGGTCAGAAACACCAGCACAGCGAACAAGACAAAGCCGACATAGAGATCGGCCAGCCCGGCGATGCTCCAAGGCAGCGTCGTCAACACGGCAAGCTGATCGAAGAACGAGCCGTGCAAGTCGGGCATCGCGAACATCGCCCAGATCACGAGACCCAGCAGGGCCAAGCCTAGGATGCCGATCACTGCACGGATGACGTTCATGTCGGGCCCACTCAATCCATCAGGCGTTGCATCAGGTACGTGTACTCAAGCGCCCGGCGATGCGCGGCCTGGTTCAGGTTCGCCGCCGCCGAATGCCCCCCTTCGATGTTCTCATAATAGAGCACCGGCATGCCAAGTTCGATCATGCGCGCGACAT
>DASPMA010000117.1:0-10792 GCA_035627335.1 Binatia bacterium | reverse complement strand
CTGCCCATCGTGCCGGTGCACATGAGCGGACCTTACTCGTTCTGGTTTCACACGTTCTCGAAATTTTCCGCCGAGCTGCGCGACATCACGCTCTTCCACGAATTGCTGAACAAACAAGGGAAGACCTACAAATTAACGTTCGGCCCGCTCATTCCTGCGGCGCACGCGATCGGCGACAGCACCAGCGTTATCCGCAAGCTGAAATACTATATCGAGCGCATCCTGCCGCAGGCGCCCGACACGCCGTTCGATCCCGCCGGCCCCGAATGCCCCTGGCGCGACCCACCGCCGAAGCTGGGCTGAAAAATCGCGCTCACGCGAATTTGTGAAAATTTGGCCATGGACGAACGTCGCGACGCGGTGCAAGCATAGAGATGCGAGGGGCGAGGTGCGGAGGGAGACTTCCAATGCGCGCCCAAACCTTGGCGATGGCACTCTGGGCAGGCTTGGCTTTTGCCGCTGGCGCGGTCCCGCAGCCGCGCACTCCAACGCTCGTTGAAAGTAGAGCTATCGTTCCTCTTGCCGACCGGCCCTTCGAGCGGCTGGTGGATCGCGGCTCGGACGTCGCATTCGATTTCGCCAGCACGGGCGACGCGCGCGCGCAGGGCTGGCTGACAGCCGACGCCGCCTGGCTGGTGTGGGACCCCGAATGGCGTGGAGATGTGCGCTCAGGCGCCGACATGATCGGTTTCGAAGCGCTGCGCGCTCTCGACCGCAATCGCGACGGCGAACTTACCGGCGCCGAACTCGGCGGGCTTGCGCTTTGGCGCGATGAGAACGCAAATGGGGTCAGCGATCCCGGCGAAGTCGTGCCGGCCAACGTGCACGGCATCGCCGCGTTGTCGGTGCACGACGATCCCACGCGCGCCAGTCTGATAACCGAGCCCAACGGGGTGCGTTTCGATGATGGGCGTACGCGCCCGCTCTACGATTGGACGCCGGGTTTCGCTGGGCGCGCCTCCTAGCCCTTCGCCACTGCGTCGATCGCGCGGGTCAGCTCGTCAGGCTGAAACGGCTTCTGCAGCACCGAGTTTTGTTTCCACTCGTCCTTGAGGCCCTGCGCGCCATAACCCGTGGCGAACACGAACGGCACGCCGCGTGTCTTCAGCACTTCGGCAACCGGATAGGTCAGCTGGCCGTTGAGGTTCACGTCCACGATCGCAAAATCCAGCGTCAGCTCTTCGGCCATCTTTTGCGCCTGCTCCAGGCGTCCGGCCGTGCCAACGACCTCGTGGCCCATGTCGACGATCAGATCCTCAATCATCATCGCGACGATGGATTCGTCCTCGATGATAAGCACTTTCAATTTGGCAGCCTCTGACATGACCTCCACCTAATTATGGGCTTCCAGCGGCGTGCTCATCTGCGCCACGACGCCGGCCGGAAGATAAAGAATGCGAGCCTCCCCGCCTAGGTCGTTGGTGAGGCTCCGCTCTATGAGACGCGTTCCAAAGCCGCTGCGTGTGGGCGGCGTTACCGGCGGACCGCCATTCTCGCGCCAATTCATGTGCAGCGCGCCTTCGTCCACGGACCAGGCGAGCGTAATGCGTCCGTCCTGATTGGACAATGCGCCGTATTTCATTGCGTTGGTGCCGAGTTCGTGCAGCGCGATCGAAAGGGCGAGCGCCTGCTTCGGCGTCACGCGCGCATCCGGACCCCCGACATCGATGCGGTCCGTGGTGCGAAACGGCGCGACGGACTGGTCGACAATCTGGCGCAGCTGCGCGCCTTTCCAGTGCTCGTTCGTGAGAATGTCGTGCGCGCGGGAAAGCGCGCCCAGACGCGAACTGAACAGAGCGAGCGCCGCTTTGTTCTGTTCGTCCTCGCGCAGGGTCTGCATCGCCAGAGACTGCACTGTCGCCAGAGTGTTCTTCACACGATGATTGAGCTCGTTGATCAGCAGCGTCCGCTGCTCTTCGCCCTGCAGGCGTTCGGTGACGTCGGTATTGGTGCCGAACCAACGCGCAACGCGCCCGTCTTCGTCGTAGATCGGCAAAGCGCGCGAAAGGAACCAGCGAAACTCGCCGTCCTTGCCGCGTAGCGGAAACGTGTCTTCCCAGGGCTGGCCAGACTCGATGCAACGCCGGAAATTCGCGCGAACGCGCTCTGCGTGATCGGGATGGTTCAGCGCTTGCCGCTTGGCCGGATTGTCGAGATCGTCCGCCGTCAGGCCGGTGTAATCGAAGAAACGCTTGTTGAACCAATAGGCTGCGCCGCTGGCGTCAGCCATCCAGGCAAGCTGGGCCATGTTATCGGCCATCATGCGGAATTCGGCATCGCTTCGGCGCTGGCGATCTTGCGACTGGCGGCGGAATGCGCGCGCGCGCTCGCGTTCTATGGCAAAGCCAAGCTGGCGGGCGATGGTGAGGCCAAGGTCCAGTTCTTCGCGCGAGAAAGCGTGCGGCGCGTCGTGGTAAGCCATAAACTTTCCGGCCACGCCGCCATCGGACATCAGCGGAATGAAAGCAAGCGCGCCGATGCCCTCATTGGCGATGGCCGCTTTCAGTTCATCGGAAAGGTCTGACGAAGCAACATCGTCAATGTGGATCGGCTCAGGCTGCGGCTCACCGGGCTTCCATGGCGAGTGGCCTGTCACGGCTTGCCGGTAGTCGGCGGAAAGACCGCGCGAGGCGACGAATTCCATCACGCCCGCTTCGTCAAACAGAAGGATGGAAGCGCGATTGCAGTGGAGGCCGGCGATGATTGCGTCGAGCGCGGCGTCGCGGACATCCTCTTCGCGCTCGGCGCGGAAGAGCCGGTCGGTGAAGCGGAACAGCACGCCGAGTTCGTCCACGCGGCGTGCGCTCTCAGCTCGTACTGACCGCGGCTCGGTGGTATCGCTCACAGCATTCCCCGCCACTGGGCAACAGGCGGTAACGCGCTGACGGTCCGGGGAGTTCCCTAGAGCTTGCGTTCCACCATGGCCTTCTTGATCTCGGCGATGGCCTTGGCGGGGTTGAGGCCCTTCGGGCAGACCTGGGCGCAGTTCATGATCGTATGGCAGCGATAGAGTTTGAACGGATCTTCCAGCGCATCAAGCCGCTCGCCCTGGTTTTCGTCGCGGCTGTCGGCGATCCAGCGATACGCCTGCAGCAGCGCCGCCGGCCCATAGAAGCGTTCCGAATTCCACCAATACGATGGACACGAGGTGGAGCAGCAGGCGCAAAGAATGCACTCGTAGAGCCCATCGAGCTTGGCGCGCTCTTCCGGGCTTTGGCGCCATTCGCCATCCGGCTCGGGCGTGCGCGTCTGCAGGTAGGGCTGAATGGCAGAGTATTGCGCGATGAAGTTGGAGAGATCGGGGACCAGGTCCTTGATGACCGGCTGATGCGGCAGCGGCGAGATCGTGATCGTACCCGCCGGCAGATCGTCCATGCCCTTGGTGCAGGCCAGCGTGTTGCGCCCGGAGATGTTCATGGCGCACGAGCCGCAAATGCCCTCGCGGCAGGAGCGGCGGAAGGTGAGCGTTGAGTCGATGTCGTTCTTGATGGCGATCAGCGCGTCCAGAACCATCGGCCCGCAACTGTCGAGATCGACGTCGTAGAGGTCCCAGCGCGGGTTCTCGCCGGTTTCGGGATCGTAGCGATAGACCTTGAACGTGCGTACCCGCTTGGCGCCCGCTTTGGCCTTGTGGCGCTTGCCCGAGCGCACCTTGGAATTCTGCGGCAGCGTGAGTTCGACCATACTTTGGTGATGGCGAGCGCCGGGCGAAGCGTCAAGGTGACCAATCGCCCGGCCTGGCCGTTACTCTGCCGCGCTCGTTGTAGCCGTGCCGCGTCCGTACCAGTCGATCCGGCGCGCGGCGATCATCGTGGCTGCGATCACCGCGAACGCGACCACTGAGCCGGCGAACAGCGCGAAGTCCTCCAGCGTCATGAGGACGTACATGGCGCCATAGAGACCGGCGAGGCCGACAAGCGCGCGGACGCCAACCGCTGCCGAAGCGAACGAAGCGCCGGCGTAATAGGCGAGCAAGGCCACGGTGGCGGCAGCGGCGATGAAGAAGGCCGGCGTGAAGCCGATGATTTCCGTCATCGACAACAGCAGCAGATAGAACACGCACTGCGCGAGGCCCACCAAGATGTATTGCGCCGGGTGCGCCTTGCGCCCGCTCACGGCTTCGAAGATCAACGTCGCCAGAAAGACGATGCCTATGAACATGATGCCGTAGCGTACGGCGCGCATCACGCCTTGATAGATGTTGTCGGACGAGACGAAGCTCACCGCCATGTCGCGTCCGGCGGCAAGGCCAAGATTGAAGCTGCTGAGGTCGGCCGCTTTCTCGATGCCGCGCGCGACGAATGGCACGCGCCAGGAAACGGCGAAACCTTGCTCCGTCGTTTCGGGCGCCTCGCTGGCCTGGAAATAGCCTTCGGCGCGGACATCGCGCCGGTCGCCGCGAATAGTGGTCGTAGTGTCTTGCGCGAAAGCGGCGACGGAGAAACGCTCCGCGCCGGTGAGCACCAGCCGCGTCTCGACGCTGAAATCCTGCGGCGCGCTGGTGAGGCGCGCCGGCGCGGCGAAGGCTTGCAGACCTGTTGGAATGGGCGCCGCCGGCGTGGAAAAAACGCCAGGACGAGAATATTCAGGCGCCGGCGCTGCGAGGCTTAGATCGGAGATCGGCTCAAGCGTGGCGGTGGCCCCGTCGGCGAAGCGCAGTTCGGCGGCGTCGCGGATGGCGCGGCTGTCGCTGACGAACATCACCACGCGCGCCTGCGACCAGTCGAAATTGTAGGAGCTGTCCACGCCCTGCATGGCTTCAGCCGGCGCGAAACGCGCGTTGAAATCGGTCGTCGCGGTGTAGATGGCCGCGCGATAGATGCCGAGGCGGCGATCCGCGACTTCGAGATTGGTATCGGCCGTGCCGACTTCGGGAAAGATCACGTAGGAGCCGCGATCAATCCGCCGCTGCACGCGATTCTGATCGTCAGTCACGTCGACCGTGCGTGAATAAGGCACAAGCAGCATCGGCCCGCCGATCACTTGCGACCCGCCGGCCGCGCCGCCGATCTGGGTTGTGACCTCGCGCGCCCTGTTCTCGCGTTCGGCGACGAGCCCGCCCACCACTAACAGCGGGATCCCCATGGCGAGCACGAGCGCGCAGACAAGCAAAAGCTTCAGGCCCAAGGATCCGCGTGGGATCAGGCCCGATATCGGATTGGTCGTCACGTGATGTCCCTCCCGCCGGCCGGCTCATGGCCCGCACGCAATAATACACGCGCCGCGATCAAGGCGAGATGTCGACAGAGACAGAGCTTTCCGGCGGCGTCCAAATCTCTTCTTGTTGAGCAGGCGGCGGCTCGGCGCTCCACGCGATCACGAACGCGGCAGCGCCTGCCAGCGCACAGGCGAACGACCAGCCGAGCGCGATCCAATCGTAGGACGTGTTCACGCGTTCGGGAGCTTCCGAGGCCGCAAGCTGCGCCTGCCGGCGCGCGTCGATCAATCCGTAGCCGAGGAGAAAAATGAACGGCAGCGCAAAGCCCCACGGTGCGGCGTCCGGCATCCAGTCGCGGACGAAAAGACCGAGTGAACCGAGCATGAGGCCGCCAAGCACCAGGAATTCCACAATCCCCTGTCCGCGGTCCCCCAAAGCGGCGCGCAGGCGCCGGCGCCGCGCGCCCATCTCCGTAAAAAGTGAAGAGAAGAATCCGCCCATATTCAGGCGCAATAGCCTACGCCGAGGGAGCGGCAAAGACTGGACGGCGGCTCGATTTTGGCGCCCGCCCGGCCTAGGGTCCGCGGCGGCAGGAACGAGGGGACCATGAAGGCCAATTGGAAGCTCATCGGCATTGGCGCGGGCGCGGTCGCCGGGGTGCTGATGATCGCCGCGGTGCTGTTCGTGGTGTTCTTCCCGAAGGAGCTGGCGGCGCGCGAAGCCGAGCGGCGCATCGAGGAAGCGACAGGACGTGAACTGACGCTTGGGCCGAACATCGAGATCAGCCTGTTTCCGAATTTGGGCTTCTCGGTCGACAACGCGTCGCTCTCCAATCCCGAAGGCTTTGACGAGGCGGCGCGCCGGGGCGGCGCCGACGAGACGCCGTTCATCGCGGCCGACCGGATCGTGTTCGCGGTGGCGCTGATGCCGCTCTTGGGCGGCGACATCGAGGTGAAGCGGCTCATCTTCGATGGCGCGGAAGTGCGCCTGCAGGCGAAGGAAGACGGCACGGCGAACTGGACCTTCCCGACAGAAGAAGATTCCGAACAGCCGACGCTGGAAGATTTGCGGCTCGATGACGTTCAGCTCAACGACAGCCTGATCACGTTCGACGGCGCCGACGACGGCGCGCCCTTGACTTTGGAAGATGTCGACGCGCGCCTGGCGCTGAGTTCGCTGGACGAACCGGCGACGTTGAATGCGGCGTTCAACTATCTCGAAGAGCGGGTCAACATTGATGGCACGGTCGGTTCGCCGCGCGCAATTATGGAAAAGCGCGAGACGACGCTTGACGCGCAGGTTCGTTCCGAGCCGCTGAATGCAAGTTTCGACGGGACGTTCGACGCGGAGACGGGCCTCCTGGCCGGCGCGCTTGAATCGCGCGGCGTGAGTCTGCGTCGCTTGCTGGCCTGGATCGGTTCACCAATGGCCGAAGGCGGCGGGTTCGGCGCGTTTGAAGTCGCCGGCCAGCTGCGGCGCGAGGGCGATACGATCGCGCTTACCGAAGCGACGCTCGGTCTCGACCACATTCAGGCTAGCGGCAATCTGAGCATCGTCACGCAGGAGAACGAACGCTTGCGTATTGACGGCGCGCTGACGGCGCCGCGCATCGATTTGAACACGTACCTGCCCGCTCCCGCGCAGGGCGCGGATGCGGGCGGCGTTGCGGTGAACCAGGGCTGGAGCAACGATCCGATCGACTTCACCGGTTTGCGGGCGCTGGACGCGAATCTTTCGCTCAACGTTGGCGCGCTGCGGTTTCAGCGCATGGATTTCTCCGACGTGCAGATGGCGCTGCGGCTAGCGAATGGGGCGGCGGATGCGCGGCTGACGCGGATTTCACTGTATGGCGGCAGCGGCACGGGACGGCTGATCGCCGATGGCTCGGGCGCGGCGCCGCGGCTGGCGGTCGAACTCAACGCTGAGAACGTGCAGGCCGAGCCGTTGCTGCGCGATGCGATCGGGTTCGACAAGATCACAGGGCGCGGCGCCTTGCGCGCTTCGTTGGTGGGGCGCGGTCCGTCGCAAGCGGCGATCATGCGCTCGCTGGGCGGCAACGCGGCGTTCACGTTCAACGATGGGCAGTGGAAAGGCGTGAACCTCGCGCAGATGGCGCGCTCGCTGCAGTCTGTTGTGTCGGGACAAGCGGTCAGTTCGGGCGGTGGGGCGACGGATTTTGCGGAATTGGCTGCGAATTTCACGGTCGCGAACGGCGTGGCGGCGACGGAGAATCTACGGCTGCTCAATCCGTTCGTGCGGCTTGAAGGAGCGGGCCTCGTCAATATTGGCGCGCAGACGATCGATATGCGCATTGCCCCGCGCGCGGTGCGGTCCAGCGAAGGGCAAGGCGGCGATGCCACCATTGCAGGGCTCGGCATTCCGTTTCGTGTAACCGGCCCGTGGTCGCGCGTCAGTTTCAGGCCAGCGGTTGAAGAGATCGTGCAGAACCAGCTGCGCGATATTCTCAGCCGGCGCGAGGGCGGCGAAAATCCGCTTGGCGCGCTGGGCGAGGCGCTGTTCGGACGTGCGCCGGCGCCAGCTCCGGAAACGCCTGCCGAAACGCCGGGCCCTGACGCCGATGCTGAAACGCCCGCCCCTGCACCCGAACAGCCGAAGCAGCAGGAACGTCCGCGCAATCCGCTGGAGGACATTTTCCGGCGTGCGATGGAAGGCGAGCAGAAGCAAGCCCCTGCGCCGAGTCCGTGATCATGACGAGATGATCGCGGAACGTGCGCATTGAATGAGTCGCCGTTGCTCTTCATTGTCCCCGCCCTCAATCCCTCCCCCGCGCTTTCAGCGCGGGGCGAGGGACGCGCGTGGGCGCTCGCAATTGCGCGAGTTTCGATTGGCGCTCCACACGGGTGCTCTATCCTGGTTTCTCCGCACTCGATGGCGGCAATGCCGGCTGGAAGCCGACGGTCCACGGAGTGTTGTCGGATGGAGCTGTGAGGACCGCCGGCATCTTGCCGGCATCTCGTTCAACCAAAGCGCGGCTGCGCCGCGCGGGCGCGACGGAGTTGCGCGGTGCAGCCTTGCGACGGCTCAGCTCTTCTTCTGGCGGGCGCTGAAGAAAACGGCGATCTTGTTGTTGTCGAGGTCGCGGAAGTAGGCGAATTCACCGAACGCGCCGCGCGGGCCTGGCTTGCCTTCGCAGGCAGCGCCAAGGGAAAGCGCCTTGTCGTAAATGCGCGCAACCTCTTCCTCGGCGTCGACATTGATGGCGAGCATCGTGCCGTTTCCGGGATGGGACGCTTCGCCATTGTGCGGACGCGTCACCATGATCATCGGCCCTGCGCCTAGCCGGTACATCACGCCGTGCGGCGTGGGGAAGAGCTTCTTGCCGCCGAGTTCGGGCGCGAGCGCATCCCAGAACGCGCAAGCGCGATCGAAGTCGTTGGTGCCGAGACAGACGTAACCGACTTGGGCCATGGAGGCGCTCCTTTTGTGGAGACAGAAAGCCTCGGCGCAGGCGACGTCAAGCTTGACGTCGCGCGATGCTAGTCGCTGCGCGCCAGCGCCGCAGAGCGCTCCATGGTGATCTTGTTGACAAGCGTGTCGGCATGGCGGTGCGCCAGCTCCCACACGCCGCCGCGCCGGCGCCAGACTTGAGTGACGCGGAGCGACCAGTCCTGCTCCGGCAGGCCGGCGACTTCGCCGCGCTGGCGCTCGATGAAGACTAGCACGGCCATGTCGCGCGTGGCGTAGCCTTGCACGAGTTCGAACGTGGCCTCGCCGCGCGTGAAGGTGCGAGCAAGTCGATCGAGGTGTTCGGGATTGGGGTCGAAGCCGCGGGTGAAGCCGCCGAGCGGCTGCATCAGCGTGAAATCATCGGCGACGGGGCCGGCAATGCCCCACCAGCGACGCATATCGCCGTTGATGAAGGCCGCGTTCGCGGTCTCGGCCCGGGCTGCGAGCCGGGCGATGATGGTCTGCTCTTCCGCTTCCGCGCTACGGCGCGCGCATCCGGCCGACAGGATAAGCGCGACGACGACGGCAGCCGCGCGCAACAGGTCGAAACTCCAGGTTCGTGTGGAAATCAGCATTTCGAGCTTTCCTTGCTAGTCGCGGGCAAGGTGGCGCTTCCGACATGCTGCATCCAATGGTATGATTTCAGCAACATGCTGAACCAGATTGATCTTTCGCGGGCGGATCTGAACCTCCTGGTGCTGTTCGAGACCGTGATGCGGGAGCGGCATGTAGGCCGGGCGGCGCGGTCGCTCAATCTCTCGCCATCGGCGGTGAGTCATGGGCTTTCGCGTCTGCGCGCGCTGATGGGCGATCCGCTGTTCATCAAGACGCCGCGCGGCGTGACGCCGACAGATCGCGCGCTGGCGCTTGAAACGCCGGTTGCGGACATCCTCGCGGGCATACGTGCGGTGTTGGCGACTTCGGCGCCGTTCGATGCGCGGACATCGTCGCGCACCTTCACCATCGGCGCACCGGACGGGACGGCAGCCGTGTTTCTACCGACGCTGGTGAAGCATTTGCGCGAGCATGCGCCGCACGTCGGCGTGCGCGTGCGTCAACTCATGCCGCGCGCTGGAGAAACGTCGATCGAGGCGGGATGGCGCGACGCGTTCGCCGCACTGGACGCGCGCGCGATGGATGTTGCGGTGATGCCGATCGGCGCCGGGCCCGCCCGGTTCGAGATACGGCCGCTGTTCGAAGAGGACTTCGTCGTCGCCGCGCGAGCGGGCCATGCATGGCTGAAGAAGCCGACGCTCTCGGCGTTTGCCGCGGCCGAACACCTGGTGGTCTCGCAAGCTGGCGATCCGTTCGGCTTCGTCGACATAGCGCTGGCGGAGCGCGGCTTGACGCGGCGCGTGGCGCTGACGGCGCCCAATTTCTTGCTGGCCTTGGCGCTGCTGGCGGGTAGCAATCTGATCGCGGCCGTGCCGCGGAGCTTGTTTGCGCTGCATGGCGCACGGTTCAGGCTTGGGTCCGCCAAGCCGCCGCTGCCCTTGCCACGCTTTGCAATGAATGCGTTCGCGCCAAAGCCGGCGTTGCAGGATGCAGGGTTGCGGTGGCTCGTGGAGACGCTGGCGGAATCGAGCACCGCGCTGCGGCGACGACGCGGAACAACGTAGAGCCCGCACTCCCCTTTCACCGGCAACGAACGTTCTGGCCGCTGGGACGTCAAACTCTATTTCATGCGCGGGAGGCGGCATGAGTCGCGAGACGCTGTTCTGGCTCGGCACCGTCGTGCTCATTGCGGCGGGCCTGCGTCTGCCGCACATCACGCAGCCCTTGGTGGATGCGTTCAGCTGGCGCGAAGCCAGCACGGCGATGATGGCGGACAATTTCGGGCCGGGCCGCTGGAATATTCTCTATCCGGATGTGAGCTGGGTCGGGCCAGATCCTGGGTATCAGGGGCGCGAGCTTCCGCTGCATGCTTATCTTTCCGCGCTGCTCAATCATGGGTTCGGATGGCATGATTGGTTTGGGCGCGCGGTGTCGGCCTGCTTCGGCCTGCTTGGCGTTGCGGTGTTCTTCTTTCTGACGAGAAACACGCTCGGCCCGCGGCAGGGTCTGTTTGCGGCGCTGATGCTGGCGCTGCTGCCGGGCGCAGCGTTCACCGACCGCTCCTATCTGCCCGATTCGATGATGCTGTCGCTCACGCTGAGCGGGCTTTTG
>DASPMA010000116.1:0-9220 GCA_035627335.1 Binatia bacterium | reverse complement strand
CATCTTGTCGACCCACTCCTTCGCTTCGATCGCATAGGTGGCGCCGAACAGGCGCGCGAGGCCGGGGTGCGCCACGCCAATATGCATCCCGTCCGAATAATTATCGCCGACATTCTTCCAGTTCACGTTGCGCGGCCTAAGCGTGACGCGTCCGTTCGGCACGAGACGTTCGAACTCATATGGCGCGATCTCCTCGGCATAGGGCGCCATCATGTCCGCAACGCTCGGCCCGCCGCCTTGGAAGCGCACGAAGATGAAGCCGTGAAAGATCTCCTGCTCGACCGGCTTCAGCCCATAGGCGCTCTTGTCGAGGTTTTCGAAGCCCTGCCACTTGGGCACATTCGCGAGCTTGCCTTCGAGCCCATAACTCCACGCATGATACGGACACACAAGCCGATGTCCGCATGAGCCGCGCGCCTCGGGCGCAAGCTTGCCCGCACGATGACGGCAGACATTGTGAAAGCTGCGCAACACTCCGTCGGCGCCGCGCAGCGTGACGACGCGCTCGCCCAGCATTTCGAGCGTGATGTAATCGCCAGCCTTCGGCGCATCGCTGATATGGCCCACGATCTGCCAGGCAGACCGAAACACCTTCTCCCGCTCTAACACGAAGAAGCGCGGATCGGTATAGAGCCAGGCCGGCAGGCTGGTGGTGGTCACATCTCGCTCCGTACAGGCTCAGTCGTCTTCGAAGCTTATGGCTTCAAGCAGCCGGCGCTGATCCACAACGCGTACAATTACAATCGCGTCGCGTTCAATCGGATAAAGCGCCAAGTATGCACCGACAGACAGCTTTCGCGCTTCGGGTGCGACCCGCGGGAATGGCGGACCCAATCTAGGAAAGCGCACAAGACGCCGACAAGCGGACTCGATTTCATTCAGCGCCTCGTCGCCGCGCTCAGGATACTTGCGGCCTCGCCACACCCAAATTTCAAGCAAATCGCGCCGCGCCGCGTTCGACCACCGCAGCGTTCTGGTCACGGCGCGCTGAAAAGACGACGCGCTTCCGCTTTGAGCGCGGCAAAATCGAGTTCACCTGCGTCACCGCTCTCGACGCCTTCGCGCCAAAGCCGGCGCAGCGTCTCATCGCTAGCCTGCGCCAACGTCTGCTCAACGAGCCAGGCATCCACGGCGCTTACCACGGCCGCTTGGACGGACTCCGCGCGTCCCGCCGAAACTGCGGCCTCCAGGGCTTTTGCGCGCTCTTCATCGACCCGGATCGTCGTATCAGTCATGGCGCCATTCTACCTTAAGAACGCTCTCAGAACAACGAGCCTTGATCGCCGCCGGATTTCGTCTTCGGACGCGGCTTGGCCGGTTCCGGCGGATCGACGATGGCCTTCTTCTGGTCGTCGGCAAAAGTGAGGCTGATCGCGTCGCCCGCGTTCAAGTCCTTCGCGGCGCGCACGAGCGTCCCGTCTTCGCGGTGCACCATCACGAAGCCGCGCGCGAGCACGCTCTTGTGCGACAGCGACTCCAGCATGCGCGAAGCCCCGACGAGCTGCTTGCGATGCGCTTCAAGCGAACGGCCGATCGCGGGCTGAAGACGTGCACTGGTTCGTGCGAGATGATCACGCCGTCGCGCAATATCCTGGCTCAATGCATCAGGCCGCAACCGCGCCGCAACGCGGTCCAGCTTGGATTGCGCTGCGCGTGTGTTGGCCACCAGCGCCGCGTTCAGCCGCTCGGCCGCTCGATCGAAGCGCTGTTGCGGCACTTGGAAAAGCGTCTCCAGCCGCGGCAGCCGCGCAGCGGCTGCGCGCACATGCGTGCGCCGCGTTTCCAGTCCGCGCACGAGGCCGTTCTTCAGCCGTCCATCCAGCACCGTCACGCGCTCGATCAGCTCGGCGCGCACCGGCACGGCCTTCTCCGCCGCGCCAGTCGGCGTAGGCGCGCGCAGGTCCGAAGCGAAATCGATCAACGTCGTGTCGGTCTCGTGCCCGACAGCGCTGATCAACGGGATCGCGCTCTCCGCCGCCGCGCGCACGACGACCTCTTCGTTGAACGCCCACAAGTCCTCAATCGAGCCGCCGCCGCGCGCCACGATCAGGACGTCGGGCCGGTTCACGCCCTGCAGCGCATTGAAGCCACGGATCGCGCGCGCCACTTGACCCGCTGCTTCCGGGCCCTGCACCAACACTGGCCACAGGATCACACGGCGCGGAAAGCGTTCGCTCAACCGATGCAGGATGTCGCGGATCACCGCGCCGGTCGGCGACGTCACCACACCGATCGTTCGCGGCAGATACGGGATCGCTTTCTTGCGCTCGCGCGCGAACAAGCCTTCCGCTGTCAGCCGCGCTTTCAGCTTCTCCAATTGCGCCAACAGCGCGCCAACGCCAGCCGGGGCCATGCGATCGGCGATCAGCTGATATTGCGAGCGCCCGGGATAGGTCGTCAGCCGTCCCTCAGCGACCACCTCCAGCCCTTCTTCCGGCTTGAATGTCAGCTTCTGCACGTCGAGCCGGAACATCACCGTCGAGATGCACGCATTCGCGTCCTTCAGATCGACGTACATGTGTCCCGACTTCGCGAGCATCACGCGCCCAAGCTCGCCGCGCACGCGCACGCGATCGAAGTCGCGCTCCACGACCCGCTTCACCTGCCCCGCCAGTTCGCTGACGGTAAGCTCGGGCAAATTGGAGGCCGCCTGCGCGCTCTGGGGGACTGCGCCCGTCTCTGACATGAGTTTCATATAAGGCGACTCGCCCGCGCTTGCGCCCAATGCTTAATAGATCGCGCTGCGGGCTGGGGAGCCGGGGGATCACATATGGCGTTCGACGCCAACGACCTGTCGCCGCACGAGCACTTCGTCATGGAGCGCGCTCGGGCCGGCGAAATCGCCGACTTCACGCCCATGGCCGGGCCCGACGGCGGAAAGCCGGCCGTCCGCGCCGGATTTCTGCGCAAGCTGATGCTGGGTCTGGACCCGGTCTGGGCTGTCCGCCCGCCCGGCGTCCGGATCAAAGGGGCGCGCATCGAGGGCGCGGTAGACCTTACCGATTGTTCAGGCGCCGGCGGGGCCGGGATGGCGGCGCTGTCGCTGGAAGCATGCGACATCCCTGACCTCATCGACCTCACCCGTGCACGGCTGGTGCGTTTCTCCTTGAACGGGTGTCGCCTGCACCGTTTGACGGCCTTGAACGCGACAATCGACGGCGAACTCAGTCTCGCAGGCGCACAGCCATTCGGCACGCCTGGTAAGGAAGCGCTCAGCGCCGATTTGAGCGGCGCGTGCATTGGCGGCGCGCTCGATTGCCGGTCCGCACACCTCTACAATGGCGCCGAGTCGCCAAAGGGCGCCGCGTTGAGCGCCCGCGGCGCGCGCATTGGCGGCGACGTGCGCCTCGGCGAGAAACTGAAAGCCGAAGGCGTCGTCGATTTGAGCGGCGCGGAGATTGGCGGTGACCTGGATCTGACGCTCGGCAGTTTCCGTAACGAGCACGGCTCGGCCGTGCTGATGACGAATACGCGCATCGCCGGCCAGCTGCTCGGCGACGCCAAGATTCACGGGCCTGTCTCGCTGCAATGCGCCGAGATCGCGCGCAATCTCGACTTCAGAGGCGCGGATATCGCCAATCCGAAGTCGGCGCGCGCCGACAGCTTCGGCGTCGCCATCGATGCAGCCTCGCTCTCCGTTGGCGGCGCTGCGCTGTTTCAGGGCGCCAACATCAAGGGCGAGGTTCTGCTCGCTGACGCCCGCATCGGCGGCTATCTCGCCTTTGGCGGCGGACGTTTCATGAATGGCGGCGGCTGGGCGATCCGCGCGCCGAACGTGCGCGTCGGCGGCAATCTCACGCTGAAAATCGAAGACGGCGGCTTTGCCCCGCTCGGCAACAAGACCGTCATCGAAGGCGGCGCCAAGTTCGACCGCGCGCAGGTCGGCGGCGCGCTCTCCTGGCTTAATCTCGAACTGCGCGGCCCAGGACCCGATAATGTCAAAGGCGGCGTGTTCTCGTTCGCAGACGCCAACATCACGGGTCCCGTGCAGGCGCGTGGCCTCGCCACTCATCAGCAGGCGCTCATCGACGCTTCAGGCGCGCGTTGCGCTGCGCTCGACGACGACCTGAAAGCGGGTTGGGGCGCAGAAAACGCGCGCCTTAATCTCGAAGGCTTCGACTACGGCCGCATCGAGAGCCAGGACCAACGCTGGCGCCAGCGCCTCGCTTGGCTGCGCCGCGCGAGCGGACGCTTCTCGCCGCAACCCTACACCCATGTCGCGAACGTCTATGCGCGCGCCGGGCGGCGTGAGGACGCGCGCCGCATCCTCCTGGCGCAACACGATCAGCGCACGCTGCTGGCCTCCGCGGGCCCAATCACCTGGCTCTTATCCTCCCTGTTCGGCGTCATCGCCGGCTATGGCCTTTCGCCCATTCGCATTGCGCGCGCGCTCGTCCTGTTCGTGGCGCTCGGGGTCGCCGGCGTCTTCGCGATGAACGGACAAGGCGCGCTGGTGACGCCGGACGGGCGCCAATGCGCAGGCGCCGTGGAGCCCGCGCTTTACGCCATCGACGTGGCGCTGCCGGTGATCGACCTTGGCCAGGAAAGCCGGTGCGCGCCGGGCCGCACCGCGCGCGCCGAACTCTCGCCGGGCATGGAAGTGTCGCCCTATAGCGACTGGCGGGTGTTCGAGGGTGTCGCCATCTGGCGCTGGGCACACGCGCTCTATGCGCTCTTAGGCGCGATCCTGACCGCCCTGGCCATCGTCACCTTCTCGGGCGTGCTGAAGCCCCGCGAAAACTAGCGCGCGACGTTAGTGCGCTTGCGCTGATACATGCGTCTGCGCTTGGTGCCCCCGACACTTGAGGGGACGCCATGCTTCGCCGCACTCTTCTGGGCTCCGCGCTCGCCGCGCCATTGCTTTCCGCCTGCGCCACCACGGCCGGCGCACGCGTCGATCCGATGGCGCGCCTGCCGTACGACACCAGTTCCTACGCCCGCCCCGACGAAGCACGCGTGCGGCACGTCTCGCTCGATCTCACCGCCGACTTCGACCGCAAGGTTTTCCACGGAAAGTGCACGCTCGAGGTCGTCGCCCGCCCCGGCGCGCGCGAGATCGTGCTCGACAGCAAGGGGCTCATCATCAAGTCGATCCGCGCGGGCGGACGCGAAGCCGCCTATGCGCTCGGCCCGCACGATGACGAAAAAGGAGCGCCCCTCACGATTGCGCTCAACAACGCGCGCCGCATCGAGATCGAGTACGAGTCCGGCCCCGGCGCGAGCGCACTGCAGTGGCTTGAGCCTGCGCAGACATCGAGCAACAAGCGCTTCCTCTTCAGCCAGGGCCAAGCGATTCACAACCGCTCCTGGATCCCGACGCAAGACAGCCCCGGCATCCGCCAGACCTACGACGCGCGCATCGTCGTCCCCGCCGATCTCAAAGCGGTGATGAGTTCAGAGATGCTTACGCCCGATGGAGAAGACGCGGGCGCCGGCCAACGCGCCTTCCGCTTCCGCATGCCGCAACCGATCCCGCCCTACCTCATCGCCATCGGCATCGGCGATCTGGTGCATCGCGATGTCGGCCCGCGCACCGGCGTGTGGGCCGAACCCAGCGTCGTCGACCGCGGCGCTTACGAATGCGCGGACATGGAACGCATGATGGACGTCGCCGAGCGCCTCTATGGCCCCTACCGCTGGGGCCGCTACGACGTGCTCATCCTGCCGCCGGCCTTTCCTTATGGCGGCATGGAAAACCCGCGCCTCACATTCCTTACGCCCACTTTCCTCGCGGGTGATCGCTCGCTCACGCCGCTCGTCGCCCACGAACTGGCACACTCATGGTCCGGTAACCTCGTCACCAACGGCGTGTGGGAGGATAGCTGGCTCAACGAAGGTTTCACCTCCTACATCGAAGGCCGCATCGGCGAAGAGATTTTCGGCGTCGAGCATGCGCGCATGGCCGAAGTTCTGGCCTGGGCCGACATTCAGAAAACGGTGCGCGAGGAAGCGCCGAACCTGCAGCGCCTGCACATGATCGACGACGGCGAACAGCCGAGCCCCATCACCTACGACAAGGGCGCGCTCTTCCTGCGCACGATAGAAGGGATCGTCGGCCGCGATCGTTTGGACGCGTATCTGCGCTCCTACTTCGATCGCTACGCTTTCCAGCCGATGACGACGCAAAAGTTTCTCACCGACTTCCGCGAGCATGTCGTACGCGGCGATACGGCGCTCGAAGCGCGTCTCCAGCTTGACGAATGGGCCTACGAGCCAGGCATCCCCAGCAACGCGCAAGAACCGCGCGCGGCCGGCTTCGCCGCTGTCGAGCAAGCCGTCGCCGCGTTCAACGCGAACGGCGCCATCCCTTCGGCTTGGAGCGGCTGGAACACGATGCAGCGCCAGCGCTTCATCCAAACGCTGCCGCGTCGCCTGCCGCGGCGGCGGCTCGATGCGCTGCAACGCGGCCTTGACCTCAACACGATCGGCAACATGGAAGTGCGGTTCGATTGGTTCGCGCTCGCCATCCCCAACGGCTATCAACCAGCAGGCCTCGCAATCGAGCATTTCCTGCTCGAACAAGGCCGCGGTAAGTTCATTCGCCCGACCTATCGCGCGCTGATGGACCAAGGCGCCTGGGGCCAAGCGCTCGCGCGCCGCGTCTACGCACGCGCGCGCCCGACATATCATCCGATCGTTCAAACCAGCGTGGACCGCGTCATGAACCCGGCCTAAGCTTCACCCATGGGCGACATCGGCACGTTGATCCTGGGCGCCATCACGATCGTATTTTGGCGCCAGATCGGCTATTTCGGCTCTTGGTCTCAGGAGCGGACGTGGCGCTTTCCAAAGGGCGAACTCACCACAGGCCGAAACTTGCGGAGTACGCAAATCCTGGTTCTGCTCGTCGGCATCGCCATGCTCGTCACGTCACTGATCTCCATCTCATCCCGAGGCTAGCGTGAGCTTCGACGGCGCCGAGGCCAATGTCACGATTCGGGAAACCGCCGAATTCTTGCGTACGGAAGCGCTGTTCGTGCACGACCGCGACGACAGGATCGCCTGATACGGCCCGCAATACAGCGCCTTTATCCCAGGCTGAAGACGCTCTCACCATTAGTGTGACGACGCCACTCGGATTAGAACCGCGCGGCCCGTCGTTTCTCTCCAGCGAGGATTGCGCGTTGAGCGCGAGTTCCGGGAACTCGGCGCTGGCGCGCCTGCAATGGAGACGACGATGAAACACGCGTTGAAGGCGGTTTTGATCGCGGGGGCGCTCGGAGCTGGAACGCTTTTGGCGCCGCCCGCAAGTGCACAAGTTCGAGCCGACGTCAGCGTTGGCGTTCACATCGATCTTGGTCACGTTTCGGTGGGATATCGCAATGGCTATTACGACCATCGCCATCGCTGGCACAGCTGGCGCAGTCACGACGAATGGCGCTATTTCCGCCGTCACTATCGCTCCCGTTATTACGACTACGACTATGACTATCGCGACGACCGCTATGATCGGGATCGGCACGATCGCGGCCGTCATCGCGGCCACCGCCGCCACCGCGATTGGGACGATTAAGCGTCCCAACCCCCGCGTCCGCCGACTCGCCGCTTGACCGGATCGGCATTGGGTCGCAATCCAAAGGCCCATGAAGATTCTGGTGGTTGGGTCGGGCGGGCGCGAGCACGCGCTGGGCTGGAAGCTCACGCAGAGCCCGCTCGTTTCGGAACTGATTTCCGCGCCCGGTAATCCTGGGCTGGCTGAGCTCGGCCGCACCGTCGCGATCAAGGCTGACGACGCGCGCGAGCTGGCGGCATTCGCCTTGCGCGAACAGATCGATCTGGTCGTCATCGGTCCCGAGGCGGCGGCGGCTGCCGGATTGGCCGATGCGCTAAAACAAGTCGGCGTGCCTTGCTTCGGTCCGAGCAAAGCGGCGGCCGAACTGGAGTCTTCCAAGTCCTTCATGAAAGACTTTTGCGGGCGCCACGGCGTGCCCACGGCGGGCTACAAAGTCTTCGACGACGCCATCCACGCCAAAGCCTATCTCGGCACGCGCGAGCCGCCGTTCGTGATCAAGGCCGACGGTCTCGCCGCCGGCAAAGGCGTCGTCATCGCCGAAACACGGCGCGACGCTGACGCTGCGGTTGATGAGATCCTTTTTTTGCGCAAGTTCGGTACAGCCGGTCAGCGCATCGTCATCGAAGACTTCCTTCCCGGAGAAGAAGCGAGCTTCTTCGCGCTCTGCGACGGCGAAACCGCAATACCCCTCGCCGGCGCGCAAGATCACAAGCGCGCTTATGACGGCGACAAGGGCCCGAACACGGGCGGCATGGGCGCCTATTCGCCCGCGCCCGTCTTCACCGGCGAGATGCGCGACCTCGCCATGGAGCGCATCGTTCTGCCGACGCTCGCCGGCATGAAAGCGGAGGGCAAGCCCTTCGCCGGCGTGCTCTTCGCGGGCCTGATGATCTCGCAGGACGGGCCAAAGTTGATCGAGTTCAACGTCCGCTTCGGCGATCCGGAATGCCAAACGCTCATGCGGCGCCTCAAAAGTGATCTCGCCGAGGTGCTGCTCGCAGCGGCGAAGGGCGGCCTCGCCAATACGCCAGCCCTGGAATGGGACCCACGCCCCGCCGTAACCGTCGTATATGCCGCGCAAGGCTATCCCGATGAGCCGCTCACAGGCTCCGTCATCCGCGGCCTTGCCGAAGCGCGCCGTGTCGAAGGCGTCGAAATTTTCCACGCCGGCACAAAGCAGGACGACGACGGCACGCTCCGCGCCGCCGGCGGGCGCGTACTCAACGTCACCGCCATCGGCGATTCACTGAAAGACGCCGTCGCCCGCGCCTATATGGCTATCGACCTGATCGATTGGCCCAGCGGCTTTTGTCGCCGTGACATCGCTTGGCGCGCGCTGGGATGACTGAGAATCAGCATTGCCTTGCGCGCGCATTGCGCTTTGATGGCGCGGGAGGCGCGCATGCGCAGGTTGCTGTCGGCATTCTTAGTCTTGCTGAGCGCAACAGACGCGGCAGCGCAAGAGCAAGCCCGTTATCCGCTGATCTGGCGCTCTGAAGCGGCCGTAGTGCACGGCGGCGAACTCCGGCGCATCGACGAGACTTTCCACATCTTATCGCCGTCCATTGGCATTTCGAACCTGGCGACCACCGCACGAGCGCCGCTTCCGAACCTGCCGCACATGATTTTCGCAGATGAACGCCGTTTCGTTGGTCTTGTGCAAACGGAGTCACACTATTTTTCCGATGGCATTCACGGTCGGCTTGT
>DASPMA010000115.1:0-3383 GCA_035627335.1 Binatia bacterium | reverse complement strand
TGGCGACGGGCGGCGTCGGCGGCTTGTATGCGGTCACGACCAATCCGCCGGAGGCCATGGGGCAAGGCCTGGCGATGGCGGCGCGGGTTGGCGCGCTGATCGCCGATCCGGAGTTCGTGCAGTTTCATCCGACCGCGATCGATATCGGCCGCGATCCCGCGCCGTTGGCGACGGAAGCTTTGCGCGGTGAAGGCGCGCATCTGGTGAACAGCAAAGGCGAGGCGTTTGTCGCGGACCTGGCGCCGCGCGATGTCGTGGCGCGGGCAATTCATGTTGAGCGCCAGGCGGGACACGGCGCATTTCTCGATGCGCGCGCAGCGGTTGGCGCGAAGTTCCCTGCACACTTCCCCACAGTTTTCGCGGCCTGCATGAGCGCGGGGCTCGATCCGCGGCTAGCGCCAATCCCGGTAGCGCCAGCGGCGCACTATCACATGGGCGGGGTGGCGACCGATATTTGGGGGCGTTCGAGCGTCGAGGGACTCTCAGCCGTGGGCGAATGCGCCTCGACCGGGGCGCATGGCGCCAATCGCCTTGCCTCAAATTCATTACTGGAGGCCGTGGTCTTCGCGCACCGAATCGCTGCTCGATTGCGGGATGACGCACCTCAACCCCACGGGCCGGCGCGCCCCGCAAGCGTCGCCACAAATCTCCCTGACCAGCCTCGCTCGGAGCTTCGCCGCGTTATGGAAGCATCCGCCGGAGTCGTCCGCGATGGAGCCGGTCTCGCTCATGCGCTCGAGCGTCTCGACGCGCTCTGTCAATCTCACGGGCGCGCCAACGAACTCGTTGCAGCGCGCCTTATCGTCACCGCCGCGCACGCTCGCGCCGAAAGCCGCGGCGCGCATTTCAGGAGCGACTTTCCGCATGCCGCAGCAGCGCCCGAACGCAGCTTTCTCACTGCCGCCTCTGCCTGACATCGTGCTCGAGCCGATCGTCAAGCTCGCGCTCGCCGAGGATCTGGGCGCAGCCGGCGACATCACGACGGACGCGCTGATCGATCCGCAAGCCGACGGACGCTGGGCGGTGCGCGCGCGCAAGGCTGGCGTGGTTGCCGGCTTGGATGCAGCGACGCTCGCGGGCTGGCTGATCGATCCGGATATCGTGTTTGAAGTGTCGGCGCAGGATGGCGCGCGTGTCGAAGCGGGCGAGACGATTCTGGAGATCGAGGGCCCCGCGCGTTCGGTGTTGACGGCTGAGCGGACCATGCTGAACTTCATCGGGCGTTTGTCGGGCATCGCGACGCTGACGCGGACTTATGTCGATGCGGTTGAAGGCATGGGCGTGATCATTGCTTCGACGCGCAAGACGACGCCCGGCCTGCGCGCCCTGGAGAAACGCGCCGTGCGGCTGGGGGGCGGCGGCGCGCATCGGTTTGGGCTCGATGATGCGATGCTGATCAAAGACAATCATGTCGCGGCGGCGGGCGGCGTGGCGGCGGCGCTAGACCGCGCGCGCAAAGCCGCGGCGCATTTGACGGCGATCGAGATCGAAGTGGATTCGCTGGAGCAGCTGCGCGAGGCGCTGCCGCATGCGCCCAGCGCGATCATGCTGGACAATTTCTCGTTGAACGATATGCGCGCGGCGGTGAAGCTGGCTAAAGGGCAGACGCTGCTGGAGGCGTCCGGCGGGATCACGATCGAGAATGTGTTCGCGGTCGCGGAAACGGGCGTTGACGTGATCTCGATCGGGGCACTGACGCATTCGGCGCCGAGCTTGGATGTGGGGCTCGATGTGATCTGAGGGACGCGCTCAACCAGAGGCGCATGAAGCCGCAAGGCAGACATTTGCGAAGCGAGCGGCGAAGGCGCCGGATGCGATCGCTGACGCCAGCGTCACGAAAAAAGATTCCCCTTGGCGCCTTGCGGGAGTTCGCGGTGCTTCCCAGTTGCGTCGGCGGCCCTGGGGGCAAACAGGAGACTGCATGAACAAATCCGCGCTGTACGCTCACATCCTTCTCGATCGTTCTGGCTCCATGGAGAGCTGCCGCGACACGACAATCGACGCTTTCAACGAATACGTCATGGGCCTGCGCCGTTCCGACGAGGTCGACGCCCGCCTCTCGCTTACGATTTTCGACTCCAACAGCATCGACACGTTGCAACGCGCCGAACCGGCGCGGACCTTCCTTGAACTCAGCCGGAGCAATTACGTGCCGCGCGCTTCGACGCCACTGCTCGATGCGATCGGACACGTCGTGGCGGACATCGACCGGACTCAACTGCGCAAGGACGAGAAAATCTCTCTCGTCATCCTCACCGACGGCTTTGAAAACGCCAGCAAGGAGCACACGAAAGAGACCATCCGCGCCCTGCTCACGGACCGGCAGGACAATAAGGGCTGGCTGGTGACGTTCCTGGCCGCCGATATCGACGCGTTCACCGAAGCGGGCGCGATCGGGATCAAGTCGGATCGCTTCTTGAAGCTGAAGAAGACCAAGCTCGCGGCGGCGATGCGCTACGCGGCAGCGTCGCAAGCGCGCTACACGCAGACCGGCGACGCCAGCGCCGGCGCGTTCACCGATGCCGAACGTGACGACGCGGACAAGGACTAAAGTCAAACCTCCGCCATTCCCGGGTCGGCGAAGCCGCGAGCCCGGGAATGGATGGAGCGCGCCGCCTACTTCTTGCGCAGCACGCGCTCGACCGAAGCTGGGTACTTCGCCAACGCCGCCGCAGGGCGGATGGGACGGCGGACGAGTTCGCCGCCGCAGTTGGGGCATGTGTTGTTGAGTTCGCCGCCGGCGCAGGATGCGCAGAAGGTGCATTCGAAGCTGCAGATGCGTGCGTCGCTCTCCGGTGGAAGATCGGCGTCGCAGCGCTCGCAATTGGGGCGGAGCTGAAGCATCAGGCGCGGCCGGTCAGCTGTTCGATGGCTTCGCGCCGCTGGGCGGCGAAGCTTGAGAAGAGTTGTTCGACGGCGGCGACGGTTTCAGGTGCGGCAGTTTCGGGACGGCCGGAATTGAACGGCGGCGCCGGCGCGTACTCGATGGCGAGCTGGATCATCTTTGCGACGTCGGGCCCGCGCAGGTCGGCGACGATATTAAGCGCGATGTCGATGCCGGCTGTGACGCCCCCGCCGGTGATGACGTTGCCGTCGCGCACGACGCGGGCGTCATCCGGGATCGCGCCGAACATGGATAGCAGTTCGCGGTAAGCCCAGTGCGAGCCGGCGCGTTTGCCGGTGATGAGGCCCGCGGCGGCGAGGATGAGCGAGCCGGTGCAGACGCTGGTGACGTATTTGGCGCTTGCGCCCAGGCGCTTCACCTCGCTCATGAACTCTTGGTCCTGCATGGCTTCGGTCTGGCCGGGGCCGCCGGGGATCATGATCATGTCGGCGCGGTCGATGTCGGCGAGCGCGCGCAGGTTCGTGAAGGTGAGACCAAG
>DASPMA010000114.1:0-3345 GCA_035627335.1 Binatia bacterium | reverse complement strand
TCTCTTCGTTGATCGTGCGCGCGCGCACGTCCAGCGCGCCGCGAAAAATGTAGGGAAAGCCGAGCACGTTATTGACCTGGTTCGGATAGTCCGAACGGCCCGTGGCGACGATGGCGTCCTTGCGCACCTCATGTACGTCTTCCGGCGTGATCTCCGGATCGGGATTGGCCATCGCGAAAATGATCGGCCTTTTGGCCATTGCCTTGACCATCTCCTTGGTCATGGCGCCGGCGACCGAGAGGCCCATGAAGACATCGGCGCCCTTGATGGCGTCGTCGAGCGTGCGCGCCTTAGTGTCCACGGCGTGCGCCGCCTTGAACTGGTCGATGGCTTTCTCGCGCCCGCGATAGATGACGCCCTCACGGTCGAGCGCGATGACGTTGTCGTGCGGCACGCCCAGCTGCTTGATGAGCGCGATGCAGGAGATGCCAGCTGCGCCGGCTCCATTGACGACGACCTTGATGTCGGAGAGGCGCCGGCCCGTAATTTCGCAGGCGTTGAGCAGGCCGGCGGCGGCAATGATGGCGGTGCCGTGCTGGTCGTCGTGAAACACCGGAACGTCCAGTTCGTCGCGCAGGCGGCTCTCGATGATGAAGCACTCAGGCGACTTGATATCTTCGAGATTGATGCCGCCAAAGCTTGGCCCAATGTTGCGGACGGTGGTGATGAAATCCTCGACGTCCTGCGTCGTCACTTCAACATCGATGGAATCCACGTCGGCGAAGCGTTTGAAGAGGACGCTCTTACCCTCCATCACCGGCTTTGAGGCCATGGCGCCGAGATTGCCGAGTCCCAGTATGGCGGTGCCGTTGGAGATGACGGCAACCATATTGCCCTTGGAAGTGTAGTCGTATGCCTTGTCTGGATCCTCGGCGATGGCTTTGACCGGCACTGCAACGCCCGGTGAATAAGCCAGCGACAAATCGCGCTGCGTCGCCATCGGTTTGGTTGGCGTGATGGAGATTTTGCCCGGCGTCGGCGAGCGGTGGAATTCGAGCGCCTCGGCGTCGGTGAAGCTTCTCTTGGTGGTGTCGGGCATGTGATGTGCGGCTCGGCGGTAACGTGGGCGCGCACCCTAGCCCCGAGCCTTGCTCCGTCAATGGAAGTCCGGGCCGATGCCCGCTAAAGCTCGTCCGTGGCCGATTCCTCTCACACGCCGCCGCAAGCGCCCGCAAAGGCGACGCCGTTCATGGCGCAGTATCTCGCGGCCAAGAGCGAGCATCCTGACGCGCTGCTCTTCTTTCGCATGGGCGATTTCTATGAATTGTTCTTCGATGACGCGGTCAAAGCGTCGGGCGCGGTGGGCATCGCGCTGACGAAGCGCGGCCAACACGAGGGCGAGCCCATTCCGATGGCGGGCGTGCCGTGGCATCAGGCGGAGGGCTATCTCGCCAAGCTCATCCGCGCTGGCTTCAAGGTCGCGGTATGCGAGCAGCTGGAAGATCCCACTGAAGCGAAGAAGCGCGGCTCTAAGTCCATCGTAGCGCGCGGCGTGGTGCGCGTCGTCACGCCCGGCACGCTGACGGAAGAAGGCTTGCTCGACGCACGCGTGGCAAATCGGCTCGCCGCCATCGCCTTTGCGGGCGGTGGCGCCGCGATCGCGTGGGCGGATGTCTCGACAGGCGCCTTCGAGACGCGGGCAATCGAAGCGACGGAGGCTGAAGCAGAGATCGCCGCTCTGAGTCCGGCGGAGCTTCTCGTTTGCGAAGCAGACGCAGCGCGTGTCGCGGAAGCTGCGCGCATCAGCGGCGCCACAACGACGACGCGGCCGACCGTGAAGGCCGACGCGAAGAATGCTGCACGCCGTCTGAAGGCGATGTTCGAAGTCGCGGCGCTGGACGCGTTCGGAGAATTTTCCGAAACGGAAATGTCGGCGATGGGACTGCTGCTCGATTATGTCGAGCTGACGCAGGCTGGCGCCGCGCCGCGCCTTACGCCGCCGAAGCGCAACGCGGCGCGAGCCTTCATGGCGATCGATGCGGCGACGCGCGCGGCGCTGGAAATCGACCGCTCCGTGCGCGGGGGGCGCGAGGGCTCGCTGCTCGCGTGCGTTGACCGCACGGTGACCGCGGCCGGCGGCCGGTTGCTCGCCGAGCGTATCGCACAACCGCTGACGGATGTGTGTGCGATCGCGGCGCGCCTGGATGCAGTGCAATTCTTTCTGGATTCGCCGGCGCGGCGCACTGGAGTGCGCGAAGAGCTGCGCGCGGCGGGCGATCTCGCGCGCGCACTGACGCGGCTGACGCTCGGGCGCGGCGGTCCGCGCGACTTGGCGCAATTGCGCGACGGCTTGCGGGCGGGGGACCGCGCGGCCGGGCGAGCGCTCGATTTGGCCCGCGACACTCCGGCGGAAATCTCGCGCGCCTGCGCTTCGCTGACACTGGCTTCGCGCGCGGCGTGCGCCAGCTTGGCGCAGGCGCTGGAGCGCGCCTTGGCCTCAGAGCTGCCGCTGCTGACGCGCGACGGCGGCTTCATCGCGTCTGGCTACGACGTTGTGCTCGACGAGGCGCGAGCGCTCCGCGACGACAGCCGAAAGGTGATCGCGGCGCTGCAGGCAAAGTACGCTGAAGAGACCAACATCGCCGGCCTCAAGCTCAAGCACAACAATGTGCTGGGCTATCATCTCGACGCGACCACGAAACAGGCCGAGGCGCTGATGGCCCCGCCGCTCAATGCGCGTTTCATTCATCGCCAGACCAATGCAGGCTCTGTGCGTTTCACTACGACGGAGCTGGCCGAGCTTGACGCGCGCATTGCGCGCGCCGGCGAGGCCGCGCTGGCGCGTGAGCAGGCCCTGTTCAAGGAATTCGCCACACGCGCCGCCGCGTGCGAGGCCGAGATTCGCGCCGCCGCGGAGGCGCTCGCCGCACTCGATGTGGCCGCCGGTCTCGCGCATTGGGCAGAGGAAGTGCAGGCCACGCGGCCGGAAATCGATGAAACGACGGCGCTGTTGGCCGAGGGCGCGCGCCACCCCGTTGTAGAGGAAGGCGTCCGGCGCGAGGGCCAGGGTTTCACGCCAAACGATGCGCGCCTTGACGCGGAAGGCCGCTCCGGGCCGCGTCTTCTCATCGTCACCGGTCCGAACATGGCGGGTAAGAGCACTTACCTCCGGCAGATCGCGCTGCTCGCCGTGTTGGCGCAGGCGGGGGCATACGTGCCTGCCCGCAAACTGAGGCTCGGCGTCGTCGACCGCGTGTTCGCGCGCGTCGGCGCTTCGGACGATTTGTCGCGCGGGCGTTCAACCTTCATGACCGAGATGGTCGAGACCGCCGCGATCCTGCATCAGGCCGGTCCGCGCGCGCTCGTGGTGCTTGACGAGATCGGACGCGGCACGGCGACATTTGA
>DASPMA010000113.1:0-7782 GCA_035627335.1 Binatia bacterium | reverse complement strand
CGAAGGCGCGCTCGCGCGCATGCTGGAGAAGAAAGAATTGGCGGGAGCGGGTCTCGACGTGTTCGAGCACGAGCCGGCCATCAATCCGAAATTGAAGAAGCTGCCGAACGTGGTGCTGCTGCCGCACATGGGTTCGGCGACGCTCGAGGGCCGCATCGACATGGGTGAAAAGGTCATCATCAACATCAAGACCTTCGCCGACGGCCACAAGCCGCCCGACCGCGTTATTCCCGCGATGCTTTAGAAAACGACTTGGGGTGGGGACATGAAGATCTGGACGCTGACGCCGCTGCGCGCCGTTGCTTTGCTGGCGCTTGCCGCCTGCGACCCAGCCGCGACGCGACAAACGTCCGCCGCGCCGGACGGCGCCCTCGATCTCAGCTGTACGGCCTTTGCCGAGATGTCCGAAGCGGCGCTGCGCGCGGCGTATGGCGAAGACAACCTCGTCGAGCAAACGCTGCCCGGCGCGGAAGGCGAGAGCTACACGGCAACCGTGCTCTACGCGAACGATCCGAACCGCCGGCTTGAGATCGTCTGGGAAGACCAGGCTAGGCTGCGCCCCGCGAATGTGACCGTCAGCGGCGAGAGCAGTGTTTGGACCGGCCCGAACGGACTGTCGCTTGGCGATGACCTGGCGCGTGTCGAGCAGCTGAACGGCCGGCCGTTCAAGCTGTGGGGCTTCGGCTGGGATTACGGCGGGTGGGTCTCGGAGTGGAATGGAGGGGCGTTCGCGCCAGCCGCCGGTTGCATGACGCGCGTGCGCTTCGAGGCCACGGCGGAGAACAACAACGCGCAAGGCGATGCGGAGTTCCAGTCTGACAGCGCGGAAATTCGCGCGTCAAATCCGAAAGTTGTAACGTTTGCCCTAGTCTTCCCTGGACCCCAATAATTCCAAGCGCGCGGGGCGAATTTGGTTAACAGCCGCTTTTTCGGGGCATAGAACCCGCGATATTCGGGTGAGCGAGAACGGCTCGTTTCCGAACACTTCAAGGGGACCCCGCATGAAGAACAAACTGATGCGCACCCTCGCGCTGGCGGCGCTTCTCAGCGCTCTCGGCGTGGGCGCGGCGCAAGCGACGGAAGGCTGGTACGGCCGAGTGGACGTTGGCTACACGGTCGACGGCGAGATCGAACTCGACGACGCCGATTTCGATCTTGAAGACGATTGGATGGCGGACGTTGGAGTCGGCTACGGCTTCATGGGCGGCTTCCGCGGCGAAGCCGAGCTGGCCTATCGCAACAACGACATCGACCTCATCGACGACGAAGTCGAAGTCTGGTCGCTGATGGCGAACCTTTTCTACGACTTCAATCGCGGTGGCAGATTCCAGCCATACCTCGGCGTAGGCGCCGGGTTCGCGCAGCTCGAGACGCTTGGTGAAGACGAAGACAGCTGGGGCTGGCAGGGCCTTGCCGGCGTTGGCATCGAACTGTCGGACCGCGCCACGCTCGACATCGGCTATCGCTATTTCGTGCTCGAGGACCTGCAGCTGTTCGGCATCGACAGCGACTACGAGCATCAGGCTGTGACCGTTGGCTTGCGCTGGGAATTCGGTGCAGCGGCGCCGCCACCGCCGCCGCCTCTGCCGCCCCCGCCGCCCCCGCCGCCGCCTCCGCCGGTGACGACGTGCCCGACGTCGGACTTCGTTGTGTACTTCGAGTGGGATCGCTCGAACCTCAACCAAGCGGCGCTTGAAACGATCGACTCGGCAGTCGCGCGTGCGCGTGAGTGCAATGTCGGCAGCGTGGTCGTTGTCGGCCACACCGACACGTCAGGCTCGACGCAATACAATGTCGGCCTCTCGGAACGCCGGGCTGGCGTGGTGCGCGATGCGCTCGTCGCACGCGGCATCAGCGCAAGCTCGATCCGCACGGAAGCGCGCGGCGAAAACGATCTCGCCCGTCCGACCAATGACGGCGTGCGCGAACCGCTGAACCGCCGCACTGCCGTGACGATCAGCTTCCAATAATCGTCACATCGAACGGCTCAAAACTTTTGGGGCCCGGCTTAAGGCCGGGCCCCTTCGTTTTGCTAGAACTCTGTCGTCACCGTGAGGCGCACATTGCGGCCGGGCAGGGGCAGGTCCTCCTTCAAAAACGAGCTGTGCACGCGACCGAGTTCGTCGGTGAGATTGCGGCCATCGAGCCGGATGGTCCACGCGCCTTCTTCGCCGCCCGGCCGGAAGGCGAGCGAGGCGTTGACGAACGTGTAGCCGTCCGTCGGCGTTTCGAACGGCGCCAGCCGATCTTGCTTCGCTGTGTCGACCGCTTCGATGCGGCCGCGCCACGCGTCGTTCTCCGCCGTCAGGCCAAGCGTAAGCGCACGCGGCGGAATGCGCGGCGGATGGCCGCCGCCGTCGAACGCCGCCTCGACCAGGTCGAACGCGACATCGCCGCTGACGGCGAAGCCGCCGAACTCGAACAGCCGCGCTTCCGCGGACACCTCGCCGCCAGTGAACGCTGCGTCCTGCTGGACGAAGTTGAACACAGGCAGGATCAGGTCGGCGCCGGCGGGCGCGCTGCCTTCGTCGGGGGCAAAGTCGCTCGTATCCGTGTCTTCATCGAGCCACCACACATCACCGCGCTCGACCAGCGCAATGTAGTCCGAGAAGTCGATGTGGAAGATATTGACCTCGAAGCGCAACGGCCCGCGCTCGTAACGGGCGGAAACTTCAAATGAGGTCGCTGCTTCCTGGCCGAGGTCGGGATTGCCAAGCTCGAAGTTTGCTGTCGCCAGATGCGGACCGTTTGAGAAGAGCTCGATTGCCGTGGGCGCACGCTGTGTGCGCGCGACTGTCGCGCCGAGGAACCAGTTCTGCGTGGGTCGCACAAATGCGCCGAACGAAGCGCTCGTATTGTCGAACTCGCGCGCGCCGGCGGGATCGTTGTCGATCTCGCGCCGTTCGAAGCGCAGGCCGCCTTCAAGCCCCCACTGTCCGGTATCGTAGCGCTCCACGGCGAACACGCCCAAGTCCCGCGTATTGGTTGGGGTGATGAAGGCTTCGTCGCCCTCGGCGGCGAAATCGACGTCGCTCGCCTGCACGCCGAGCGCGCCGCGCAGGCGCTCGCCGCGATGGTGCGCCTCGGCGCGCGCTTCCCAGCCTTCGCTGAGAAAGCGTGTGCCGGCTTCGCCGCTGGCTTCGAACTCAGTGTGCTCGTAATCGGAATGCTGCGCGCCGAAATCGAGCCGGTTGAAGGCCCCCGCGTCGACGCGGAAATCGCCGCGCGCCTCAAGGCGGGTTTGTTCCAGCTCGATGTGACCGCCAGGCTCGCCAGGCGCTTCGGGCAGCAGGCCGTACTCGTCTTCGGTGCGCTTCAACGCGAGGCCGGCAAAGCCCCAATCCTGAACCACGGAGCCGCCGGCGCTGTAGGCGCGCATGTCGGTCCACTGGTTCTCGGCTTCGCCGATTGGCGTTTCGTAGGCGTCGGTGCTGCGCGCGGACGCGTTGAGACGCAATGCAAAGGAACCTGCGCCGAGACCAAGATCGGCATCGCCCTGCGTGCCTTGATCGACGGAAGAGTAGGCGGCAAGGCCGCCGAACTCGACGCCGTCGATGGCGCGCGTCGGGATGCTCTGGTCAACGACGTTGACGACGCCGCCGATCGCATTGCCGCCATAAGCAAGCGCCGCCGCGCCGCGCAGCACTTCGATGCGCTCGGCGTCAAGCGCATCTGATGTGACGGCGTGGTCGGGCGAGGCGGTCGACGCATCGATCGCTCCAATGCCGTTTTGCAGCACGCGGACGCGATCCTCGCCGAGCCCGCGAATGATTGGCCGGCTCGCGCCGGCGCCGAAGAAAGTCGTGGAAATGCCCGGCGTGGCGTCGAGCGTGTCGCCGAGCCCGCCGTTGAGCTGCTCGATGATGTCATCCCGCCGCAACACTTCCGCGCCCTGCAGGCTTTCGATGCGCGAACCTTCGAGCGGCGCGGTGACGACGACCTCCGCTTCCTCCTGCACCTCTTGTGCAACGGCGGTGGCGAGGGAGTAGGACGTGGCGAAAACGAGAAATGGCGCGGCAGCCGCGGTGGTGCGCAATAGGAGTCGAACTTTCATGATGGAATCGTGCCTCGAAGCATGTGGAGCGCGCGCTAAGCGCGCCAAGCCATGCACTCACGTGTTGCGAGTGCGGTTACGCTTGGAGGACGATGGGAGGTCCGCGACTCTGCCAGGGATGCGCCGCGATCGGCGGCGCACGTGGAAGCGCGTAGGTGGCGGCTTCGCTGATCGCCTCGGAGGCGGCCAGGCCGCTGACTGGCGCGGTAAGCACCGCACTGCCGGCGCTTGCGAGCGTTTGGCAGATGACGCAAGCGAAGGCTTGATGCTCGTCGGGCGCCGAGACGATTGCGATGAGCGCATCCGAACCGTCGGCGACGCGCTCAATGGCAGCGCCGATCGGTGCGACGGGCGCGTGGATGTGGGTTTGAACGACGAAAGCCTGCAGCAGCACCGCGAACAGAGCGGCAAGCGCAAACGCGTAGCGCCGCGCGCGCGGTGCTCCTGTCTGATGGCGGCTTCTGCTCATCCCAGCCATTGGCGTTATACTATAGCGCGCCGCGGCGGATGAAAACCGGCCAAGTGCTTAGGTTGCGACGATCAGCGCCGAATAGCCGCCCAATTGCGCCTGGCCATCCACCGTACGGGCATCGCCGACTTGCAGCAGCACGTCTTTGGTTGGCGGCAACGCCGCGCTTGCCGGCGCGTCGCCCAGGTTGAACAGACAAACCAGCCGTTCACCATTCGCTTGCCGCACGAAACTGAGCATCGCTTCGGCGTCGCTCACTTGATCAATCACGCCGTCGCGCAGCGCGCCGTGCGCTTTGCGTAGCGCGAGGAGAGCGCGTGTGAAATTCAGCATGGAGGCTGGATCACTTTCCTGTGCGTCGACGGCTAGCGTGCGATGACGGGGATCGAGCGGCAGCCAGGCATCGCCGGCGCTCGTGAACCCGGCCATGGGCGACTCCCTGCGCCACGGCATCGGCGTGCGCGCCCCGTCACGGCCGATGCCGGAGGGCCAGAACGCAATCGCCTCGGGGTCGCGCAGCCGCTCGAAGGGAACGTCGGCGTGAGACAATCCAAGTTCGTCGCCCTGATACAGAAATACCGTGCCGCGCAGACACAGCAGCAGCGTCAGCATCAGCTTTGTGCGTTGCGGATCTTCGCCGGCTAGCCGGGTCGGAAAGCGGGCAACGTCGTGGTTGGACAAACTCCATGACGGCCAGCCGCGCGCGCCGTCCCATTGTGCGACGGCCTCCTTGATCGCCAGCGGGGTCATCTTCTGTGTGCGCAGCAGGAAGAACGAATACGCGGTGTGCAGGCGGTTGTCGCCCTCGGTGTAGTCGCGCTGCACTTTCAGCGGCTCTTCGTCCTCGATCTCACCGACCGCCATGGCGCCGTATTCATCGAGCAGCGCGCGCAAGCGCGCAATGAACTCGAGTGTCTCGGGCTGCGTACGGTCGTAGAGATGGCGCTGATATTGGTGTGGCCGCGCCCGCGGCTTTGGCGGCGCCAGCGCGAGATTGTCGCGCAGCTGGGCGTCATGGATCAGGAAGTTCACGACATCGAGCCGAAAGCCGTCCACGCCGCGTTCGAGCCAGAAGCGCGCGGTGTCGAGCAGCGCATCCTGCACTGCGGCATTGCGCACATTCAGGTCTGGCTGCTCGATCAGGAAATTGTGCAGGTAGTATTGTCGCCGGCGTGAATCCCACGTCCAGGACGGGCCGCCGAACATGGCCTGCCAATTGTTTGGCGGCGAGCCGTCGGGCTTGGCGTCTGCCCAAACGTACCAATCGGCCTTCAAATTGTCGCGGCTCGCGCGGCTTTCGGCGAACCAGGGATGCTGGTCGGACGAGTGCGACCAGACCTGATCGATGATCACCTTCAAGCCCAGTTCGTGCGCGCGCTTGATCAGCGCATCGGCATCGGCAAGCGAGCCGAATAGCGGATCGACGTCGCGGTAATCGCTGACATCGTAGCCATAATCCTTCATGGGCGAGCGGAAGAAGGGCGAGAGCCAAATCGCATCGACGCCCAACGAGGCGACGTGATCGAGTTTCTCGATCACGCCCCTGAGGTCGCCCACGCCATCGCCATTCGAGTCGCAAAACGAGCGCGGGTAGATTTGATAGACAACCGCGCCGCGCCACCAATCGCTCATGGCCTAGGCATGGCAGTGGTCGCGGCGCGGCGCAACCTAGCCGAGACTAGTGATCCATTGATCGACATGGCGCTCGGCCAGAGGGCGCTCGATCTGGTAGCGCGCTTGCACGCAGCCGACGAGCGCGTTGCGGCCTGCCTGCGCCAACACGAGATCGTCGTCGGTCAGGCGTCCCCAGCGATCCTGCATATGCGCGCTGTAACGCTCCCAATCGGCCTTGATGTGTTCCCAAGTCATGTGGCGCCTCCGCAGCAGCCCATCGCCCCGCGCCCAAACGTGGAGGTCTAGGCGGCGTTCCGTGAAATGCCGGCCATGGTGTGGAGAGTCAGCCGTTGTGCACTGACCACGCGCCGGGGCCAGCCGCTTGGCTTGCGGCTGAGGTGAGGCGCGTGGCCGTAGGGGTTACGCGTTCCGGCGTGCGCACGTCGGCAAAGGCGACCCATTCGGCTTCGCACGCCTCGCGCGTGAATTTGAGCGCGCCGTAACCGCGGTGAGTAACGTCACAAAAAGCGAGTTGTGGATTGGCGCTGCGCATCATGGATTCGCGCGCGCCGGGCGCCGCTCCGGACAGGGGGCGCTCAAGACCCGGCGAGGTGACGCTTGCGCCGGCAAACTCGATCGCGGCAAGGCGCGATGCGTTTGGCGCGCTCAGATTGTTCACCCAGGTGTTGTGGCTGTCGCCGCCAAGCACGGCGACATTAGAACCGTGCGCGGCGCAAGCTTCCAAGAAGCGCGTGCGGGCTGCCGGATAGCCATCCCAGGCGTCGAGATTCCACGGCATGCCGAGGGCGCCGAGTCTTTCGCCGGCAGCGACGAAGCGCCGGGTGTTGCCGTGGGTCCCGGGGGCGACCATTGCGCTCGCGCCGGCGCCAACGAGCTGCTCGCCCATGGCGATCTGCTGCACGACGATTTGCCACGAATGCCCGCGCTGCTTCGATTGCGCGAGCGACTGCGCCAGCCACGCCTCTTGATCGGCGCCGAGGAGTGTACGGTTTGGATCGTCAAGATGTGTGCGGCGAAATTCGGCGGCGGCCCCTCGACACCGACGCCGCCGAGCAAGAAACGCAAGCCGAGGGCGGAGCGATAATCGAGCTGGCGCGTGCGGCCGGCGAGTCGCGTGTCGACCAGCATTACGCGCGCGAGGTCGCCCCAGTCCAGGCTGCGATAAACGCGGCCGCCGGACGTATCCGGCCGACGAATGGGCATCCAGTCGAAATACGCCTTCGTCGCCGCCGCGACGCGATCGACGTAAGCGCCTTCGCTCTGCTGGTGGTTCTGCGCGCCGGTGGCGGAAGCATCGTTGGCGATCTCATGATCGTCCCACACCGCTGCGATCGGCTTGACGCGGCGGAGTTCGAGCAGGTCGGGATCGGTATGGTATTGGCGATAGCGACCGTAATAGTCGTCAAGCGTCACGATCTCGCGCGCGGGATCGAATGCGCGACCGGGCACGGTGAGTCCAGTGCTTGGATATTCATCGGCCCCGTACTCATAGATGTAGTCGCCCGCGTGAAGCACGAGATCGATATCTGCGCGTGCGGCGAGATGCGCATAGGCGTGGAAGTACCCGAACCCGTAATTAGCGCAGGAGACGAGGCCGACGGAGAGTGATTGCGCGCGCTCTGGC
>DASPMA010000112.1:0-2619 GCA_035627335.1 Binatia bacterium | reverse complement strand
CCATCGTTGTCGCCGCCGCCACGGCCTTGCCATTCACGGCGCTGGCCATCGTTGTCGCCGCCGCGTCGGCCGCGCGATTCATGGCGCTGGCTATCATTGCCGCCGCCGCGGCGGCCCTGCCATTGGCCGCGGTTGTCGCCGCCGCGCGGTCCGCCGGCGAGGCCGCTGTTGTCGGGACGACGCTGGCGCTGCGCCTCGCCGCGTTGACCGTCGCCGCGATGACGCTCGCCGCGCTGGCCGTCGCCACGGCGGTTGTTGTCGCCGCCCCGGCGGTCGCCGTCGCGGTCGCCGCGACGTCCGTTATCGTTGCGCTCGTGGCGGCCACGGTCGTCATCGTCGTGGCGTTGGGCAAAGGCCGGCGGCGCGGCCAAGGCCATAGCGCTCAAGGCGGCCATGGCCGCAATGAGGGTTCTCATTTGTTAGCTCCCTAGGGCGTCCCTATCGGACACACCCTCGCACCTGGCAGCATCAGTCGCGCCGCCTGAACGGCGCCTGAATCGAAGCTGAATGCGCTGGGCAGCGGCGGTTCAGGTGCGCGGCAGCGCGCCGTTCAGGAAAAACTTGATCGAGCGCGCGACGTGTTCGGCGATTTCCTTTTCCGAGACACGATAGGCGTCGTCGACGACCGCCCGATAATGGTGCCGGCTGCGCCAGTATTGCTGCAGCAAGCTTGCGCCGAACTCGGGGTCGTCGGTCATGACGCCGCGCGCGCGCAGGTAGCCGGCGAGTACGGATGTCACCTTGTCCGCGCCGCTGGTGGAAAAATAGCGCCGCGTCTGTTCAGGAAACTTGCGCGCTTCGCCGATCATGATGCGGTAGAAGCTGAGGTTCTCGCGCGTGAGCAGGCCGCGCACGTAGCATTCGCCGATCGCCTGAAGGCCTTCGTTGAGCGGCAAGTGATCGACGCTGTCGGGTGTGATCGCGCGCGTGAAGCGTTCGTGCTGATCCTGCAGCACGGCGAAGAAGAGACCCTCCTTGTTGCCGAACTGGGCGTAGAGAGTGGCGAGTGAACCGCCGGCGCGGCGCACCACGTCATTGACGCTGGCGGCCTCATAACCCTGTTCGAGGAAGACCTCCCGGGCGGCTTGCAGGAATGCCTGTCGGCGCGCGACGCCCCTGTCCTGAGTGCGCGCAATCGCCTGGTTTTGGCTCGCAGCTGCTCCACCCAACGGCCCGACCTCCCCGTAAACCACAGGATAAGCGGGGAAATTGCCGGTGCAAGCAGATTGCCTGCGTTTGGGACTTAATTAGGCAGCCAGATTAGGCGGCCAGGGCGCCTTTGATGGCTTCAAGCATGTCAGGGGCGAGGGGGGCTGTCTTGGAGCCGAAGCTGCCCACCAGTTCGCCGTTCTTGCCGATGAGGTATTTATGGAAGTTCCAGCGCGGCAGGGCGCTGTCGCCCAGTTCATCGGCGATCCACTGGTAAAAGGGATGGCGGCGATCGGCAGCAACGATGTCGACTTTGCCCGTCATCGGGAACGTGACGTGGTAGCTCGTGTCGCAGAATTCGCGGATCTCGCGCTCGGCGCCGGGCTCCTGGTGGCCGAAATCGTTGCACGGCACGCCGACGACGACGAGGCCCTTGCCGGCTTTCGATTCGTAGAGCGCTTCGAGGTCGCGATATTGCGAGGTAAAGCCGCAGGCGCTGGCGACGTTCACGACCAGCACGGCCTTGCCGGCATAGTCATCGAGCTTGATCTCGCCCGGCTCATCGAGCTTGGCGAACGAGAAGTCGTGCGCTGTCGTCATGGTTTGCGGCGTAATTCTTACTGACCGGCGCGGCATGTAGACCTCTTGTCGCTCCGGAGCAATGCACGTGGCGGGCCGGAACGAGCGGTGGTAAGGAAAACCCGTGACCCAAGAC
Organism: Binatia bacterium; assembly: GCA_035627335.1. GTDB lineage: Bacteria > Pseudomonadota > Alphaproteobacteria > Caulobacterales > Aquidulcibacteraceae > Vitreimonas. Next base: position 755 of record DASPMA010000112.1, on the reverse strand, counting down.
GCCCGTTCCCCTATCCGGCAGCGACGAATTTGAGGCCCGGCTCGCGTTGAGCGCTTTGCTCCGCGGGACCGGGCTGGTTACACACTCATTCCCCCGACTGGAGATACGACCTATGGCCGATGCGCCAACTGGTCGCGATTATCGCGAAACACTATTCCTGCCCGAGACGTCATTCCCGATGAAAGCGGGCTTGCCGCAGCGCGAGCCTGAGCGCGTGAAGTACTGGCAGGAGATCAACCTTTACGCACGTTTGCGTGAAGACGCGGCGGCGCGTCCGAAAGCCGTGTTTCACGACGGCCCGCCATACGCGAACGGGCCGATCCATATCGGGCACGCGGAAAACAAGATCCTAAAGGACTTCGTGGTGCGCACGCGCCAGATGATGGGCTTCGATTGCGATTATGTGCCGGGCTGGGACTGCCACGGTCTGCCGATCGAATGGAAAGTCGAAGAGGATTTCGTCAAGCAAGGGCGCAAGAAGCAGGACGTGCCGCCAGTTGAATTTCGCCGCGCCTGTCGCGCGTACGCGGACAAATGGATCCCACTGCAGAAGGAAGAATTCAAGCGCCTCGGCATCGAGGGCGATTGGGATCATTATTATTCGACCATGAGCTTCGAAGCGGAAGCGGCCATCGCGGCTGAGTTTCTGCGCGTGGTGCGCACGGGGCTGGTGTATCGCGGTTCGAAGCCGGTGATGTGGAGCCCGGTGGAGCGGACTTCGCTGGCGGAAGCGGAAGTGGAGTACGCGGAGAAGA
>DASPMA010000111.1:0-3956 GCA_035627335.1 Binatia bacterium | reverse complement strand
AGGATCAAGACGTTGCCGTAGCTGCGAAACAGTCCGGCGTAGGCAACTTCACCGCCAGCGGGAGAAATAACCTGCGCAGACGAACGGGTGTGGAGCGTCGCGCCCTGAGCGGCGGGGCCCTGGCCTTCACGGACGCCGTAGGCGCGGGCGATGCTGCCTTGGGCTGGCGCCAGCCAAGCGGCGGGAACCACGGCTGAACCGGCGCTCGGACGGCGCGGCGTGGCGGCGGCTCGTTGGGCTAATTCTCGAAGATTGCGGGCTTCTTGCGCAAGCGTGCGGGCCCGCCGTTCGGCGGCGGTCGCATCGCGGGCGAGCTGCGTTTGAACTGCGCGCCGGCGTGCGGCGAGCGTAACGAGTTCCGCGCGCTCGGAGTCGATCGCGGCCTGCGCATCGGCGAGCACCTGGCGCTCTTCTGTAGCCGCTGCTTCCAAACGTTCGGTCTCTTGCAGGGCGGTCGAGGCGCTGCGGTGAGCTGCGGAAAACTCGGCCGAGGCCGCGCGGGCGAAGATGCCAGCACGCACGGCGCGCGTGTCCACGCGGCGCTGCGCGAAAGCGGCGGCAATCAGGGCGGACTCAAGTGAGTCGCGTGCGCGGAGGCGTTCCGCGGCCTGGACCTGCAGGTCGGCATGAAGCTGCGCGAGACGGCCCTCGGTGGCGCTCGCGGCGGCTTCGGCTTCGGCGCGGCGTTGACCAGAGGCGACAAGGCGAGCGTCGAGAGCTTGAAGTTCGCGGCGAGCGGCGTTGGCTTGGGTGCGCAGACGTTCGGCGCGCGCGCTTTCAGCGCGGCGCTCGCGGTCGGCCTGTGCCGCCGTGCGGCTGGTTTGGGCGTCCGCCGTCCCCAGGAGAGCCGCAAACGCCCCTGCCGCGCATGCGACGAGGGCGCGGGCGCGTTTCGCGCCTCGTGCCATGATCCATACCCATCACCCGGAAACTTCAGTCCCGGTGGTAGGGATTTCCGCACAAAATGGTCAGAGCCCGGTAAATCTGCTCTGCAATCATCACTCTTACGAGGCGATGCGGCCAAGTTTGCCGGCCAAAAGCGAGCTTTTCGTCAGCGTTATCCTTAACGCTTTGCGACACGCCGTCAGCGCCGCCGATCCAGAATGTTGTCGAAGGTATGCCATCGTCGCGCCAGCGGGCGAGCTTTTCGGCGAGTTGGCGCGAGGTCCATTCGGCGCCGCGTTCGTCGAGGAGGATTTTGCGCGCGTCATTGGGCGTCGCGCGAAAGAGGGCGCTGGCTTCGGCGCGCGGATCGCCGGGCGGCTTTGCTTCGACCTCGATGACGTCGACAGACTTGAAGCCGAGCTGGCGGCCGGTATTGGCGGCGCGCGTGACGTAGTCGGCCACGAGCGCCGTTTCAGGCGCCTCGCGCAATCTTCCGACGGCTGCGATCAGCAGCCGCAAACGCTAGCTCGAAACGGCGGCGTCAGGAGCGGGCGCGCCGGTCCAGATTTTCTCGATGTTGTAGAAGGCGCGCACTTCCGGACGGAAGATGTGCACGACCACGTCGCCTGCATCCACCAGCACCCAATCGGCATGCGGCAGCCCTTCGACGCGCACATCCTTGACGCCAGCGTCCTTAAGTTTGCGCATCACGTGATCGGCCAACGCCGCGACGTGCCGCGCGGAGCGGCCGGATGCGACGATCAACATGTCTGCAAGGGAGGATTTGCCGCGAATGTCGATGGCGAGAATTTCCTCGGCTTTGTCGTCTTCGAGCGAGGTGAGCACCACGCGCGTAGCCGCATCGACATCAATGCCTCGCGCGGGCCGATCGGCTGCGGCGAGGTTTCCGGCGGGAGACGCGGCCGGCGCGCGCTTCAATTCAGGCGACAGGTCCAGGCTTCCTTCTGCTACCCCAGATGTTCCAACGCTATCACTTCCGCCTGGGTTTCGCCACGGGCGCGCGCTTACGGGCGCGCAAGGCTGTGGAGGACTGGTTATGGTGGCGGGCGTTCAGGAAAATCCAATCCTTGGGCGCATTTAGGCGCGGGGCGGGGCCTGCGCCAGGGCGGGAGACGATTACTACAGGAACGGATTGCGCGACTTCGCGCCAATTCCGCCATTTGCGGAAGTTGGCAAGGTTGTCGGCGCCCATCACGAGGTAGAAGTGCACGCCGGGATAGAGGCGTTTCAGCGCGCGCAACGTCTTATAGGTGAAATCGCAATCGAGTTGCTTTTCGAGGCCGGTGACGACCATGCGCGAGCCGTGTGCCTGGGCTTGTGCCGATTTCATCCGTTTGGCGAAGGGGCTCGATCTCGGCTTCAACGGATTTTGCGGTGAGACGAGCCACCAGACGCGATCGAGCCCCAAGCGCTTCAGCGCCGTTTCGGCGACGTGCGCATGGCCCTCGTGCGCGGGATCGAAGCTGCCGCCAAACAGCCCGATCTTCATGCCGGGAAAGGCCAGAGGAAGGTCGCGCCGCATGGGTTGGTCGCATTCTAGCATGAGCCGCTGCGTGAAACGCCAGCGGGAAGCGGCGCCCGGCGTTGCGGCCGGGCGCGGCCTCGCCTAGGTCCGCTGACATGATTTCCGGGCTTTTGCGCAAATTGGCAGGCGAGGCGGATGCGCCGCTGACGCAGGACGAGAGCCGCGTCGCGGTGGCGGCGCTGCTCGTGCTCGCGGCGCAAGCCGATCACACATATGAAGAGGTCGAGCGCGCCCAGATCGAGCGCGTACTGGCCGCGCGTTACGGGCTGGATGCCGCCACGGCCGCCGCGCTTCGCGCGGAAGGTGAAGAGGCCGAACGCGTTTCGTTGGATATCTATCGCTTCACGTCGCGCGTGAAGAAGTACATCCCTTACGAAGAACGTGCAGCCGTCGTGGAGGCGATGTGGCGTGTCGTGCTGGCTGATGGCGTGCGTGAACAGCACGAAGAGGCGCTGATGCGGCGCGTGGCGGATCTGGTCGGTCTGGATCCGCGCGAATCGATCGAAGCGCGGCGGCGGGTTGAAGGACGCTGATATGGAGCGCAGGCCTTCAGACCCGCGTTTTGCCTGCAAGACCGGAGAACCGCGGGTCTGAAGACCCGCGCTCCATGTTACGGGGCCCAATCCTGATCGGGCTCCGTCTCTTCCACTTCGTCGGCGCTTCTTTCGCGGAGCATGGCCGCGATTTCGTTGACCAGTTCGCGCACGCCGGCGCCGGAGACGCCGGAAACGAGGCGCACCTCTTTGCCGATCTCCTTGGCGAATTCATCGCGGATGAATTCGGCATCCTCGGCGGGCAGTGCGTCGATCTTGTTGAGCGCGACAAGTTCGGGTTTCTCGGCCAGCTCCTCGCCGTAGCTTTCGAGTTCGTGGCGGACTGTGCGATAGGCGCCGACGGGATTGTCCTGTGTGATGTCGATCAGATGCACCAGCGCCACGCAGCGTTCGGCGTGGCCGAGGAAGCGGGTACCGAGACCCGCTCCTTCCGCGGCGCCTTCGATCAAGCCAGGCAGGTCCGCCATAACGAAACGTGCGCCTTCGCCGAGCGACACCACGCCGAGGTGAGGATGCAAAGTTGTGAAGGGATAGTCGGCGACTTTTGGCGTTGCGGCGCTGACGGCGCGGAGAAACGTGGACTTGCCGGCGTTGGGCAAGCCGACGAGGCCTGCATCTGCGATCAGCTTCAAGCGCAGCCATAGCGTACGCTCTTCGCCTTCCTGTCCGGGATTGGCGTGGCGTGGCGCCTGGTTCACCGACGACTTGAAGTGCTCATTGCCAAAGCCGCCATTGCCGCCGCGCGCGAGCAGCACGCGCATGCCGGCGGTGGAGAGATCGGCGATCAGCGTTTCCCTGTCTTCGTCGAGCACCTGCGTTCCTGTCGGCACGCGCAGCACGATGTCGGCGCCGTCGGCGCCGTGGCGGCTCTTGCCCATGCCGTGGCCGCCGGTCGCCGCTTTGTGGTGCTGCTGGTAGCGATAGTCGATCAGCGTGTTGATGCCGTCGGCTGCTTCGATCCAGATGTCGCC
>DASPMA010000110.1:0-2238 GCA_035627335.1 Binatia bacterium | reverse complement strand
TCCCGCAGGGACGTCCCGGCGAAGCCTATTCGCGCCTGATTGGCCGTGAAACCCTGGTGGCGCGTGGGCGATACACACTCGAAGAACCCGTGCTGGCCTGGGCCGAACTCGGACGCACCTCGGGCATGCGAGGCTCACTTGCCGGAATCAGCGGCGGCCCGGCGCTTGCGGCCAACGGCCAGGTGATTGGCGTGACTGTCGCGGAATCCTCACGCCGGGGACGCATCTATACGGCAGCGCCCTCCTCCATCCTCCAGCTGCTGCGCGTGGAGGGCGTCAGCGCCGGCGGCAATCCCGCGCCGCGCATGTCGCCGGAAGAATACGGCCAGCAAGCCGATGATCTTCGGCGCAACCTCGCCGTGGCGCAGGTGATTTGCATTGCGGCCGACCAGCCGCCGCAGCAATCATGAGCACGGTCTTCGCCGATCGCCTGATCGATAATGTCCGTCGCAAGAACACGCCGCTTTGTGTGGGCCTCGACCCGTTTCCTGAGAATATTCCAGCGCTGTTCGGCGACGCGCGCCAAGAGATCGGCGCAATCGAGCGCTTCTGCGAAGCGATTATCGGCATCGCCGCGCAGCATGCCGGGGTGTTCAAGCCGCAGGTTGGCCTCTTCGAGCCGTTCGGACCCGAGGGCGTGCGCCTTGCGCAGGAAGCCGTCACCGAGGCGCGTGCAGCAGGCATGGTGGTTATCCTTGACGCGAAGCGGGGCGACATCGGCACAACGGCGGAGGGCTACGCGCGCGCGTCCCTCGGCCCAGCGCCAGGCTTCGATGCCGATTGCGTGACCGTGAACCCCTATCTCGGCAAAGACTCGCTCGAGCCCTTCCTGGCGCTCGCTGAGCGTGACCGGAAAGGCGTCGCGGTGCTGGTGCGCACGTCCAATCCCGGCGCACGCGACCTTCAGGATCTCGACGTGCGCGGCGGGCCGCTTTGGCGCCGGACGGCCGAGATGATCGCACCGGAAAGCGCACGCCTGCGCGGCGAGAGCGGCTGGTCAGGGCTGATGGCGGTTGCGGGCGCCACTTATCCCGACGAAGCGCGCGCGCTGCGCCAGCTTTTGCCGGAGGCGCTGTTCCTAGTGCCGGGCTACGGCGCGCAAGGCGCAAGCGCGGCCGATGCGGTGGCTGGCTTCCTTACAAAAGCGAACGGACGCGAAGGCGGCGTTGTGAATTCCTCGCGCGGCGTGACGTACCCGCCCGCCGCGCGCGCCGCGAAGACGCTGGAGGACTGGCGCGCCGCGATCGGCGACGCGATGGCGGCCGCCGCCGCCGAATTGCGTGCGGCGTGCGCGGTGTAACGGGACAAGAGCGCCGAACCCCGCTAACGAATCGCCCGGGACGCACCGGTTCGCCGGACGCGAGGGAGACCACGATGCGTAAGAAACTCGCATGTGCTTGGCTTGTCGCACTTTCATTGCTGGGTGCGGCGCCTGCTTTCGCCGATGGCCGCGGTGATCCGGGGCCGGATCGCGCCGCGCCGCCGGTGCGCGCAGCGCCCTTGCAACCGGCGACGGACGCGAGCGCAGCGCCGCAAGGTCAAAGCGGCATCATTCCGCTCAACGACGGCGGCATGACGCTGAACGTGCCCGACGGCTATCGCTTTTATTCGTCCGCAGAAGCGCACGCCTTCATGCAACGCAACAACGCGTCCGCGCCCGATGGCGTCGTGCTCGGCTTGCTGGCGCGGGCCGGTGACGACATTCGCGCGGATGGCGCCTGGGCTACCGTGATCAGCTATGACGCGATCGGCTATGTGCAGCCGGAGACGGCCGCTGGCCTCAGCGACACGAACTTCGAAACCAGCGTGCGCGACGCGCGCACGACGCAGAACCGCGCGTTCGAAGGCTTCATCGCGCAACCCGCTTTCGATGCGACCGCGCCCAATCTGGTGTGGGCCGAGCGTTCCGCCGTGCCCGGTGCTGGGGGCAAGGATCTGCGCTACGAGCAAAAGGTCCTCGGGCGCAATGGCGTCGCGTGCCTCACGTCCATGGGCAGCGCCGATCAGTTTGACGACATCACCGCAGCGGCCGCCGATCTGCGCGGCATGCTCTCTTTCAGCGAAGGTCAGCGGCACGCCGACTTCCAACCCGCCTCGGATCGCGTGTCGGCCTACTCAGTACCTGGCCTGGTAACCGGCGTAGCGAACGCGCAGCCCCAAGCCGTAGCCGACGCTGCTTCGACTGGCGCGGGGCAAACCGCATTTGGCGGCCTTGCGGGTTGGTTCCCGTGGGTGGCG
>DASPMA010000109.1:0-4327 GCA_035627335.1 Binatia bacterium | reverse complement strand
CCCACCGTCGCGGCTTGCACTTTGGCGATCAGCACGCGGGCGCGTTCTTGCAAGCCGGCGCGCTCGAGCAGCCCGATCGCCAGCAGCACGAACCACACCATGCTCACATAACGGCTGTCGTTGAACGCCTTGCCGAAGGCTGCGAGCGTGCCGAGCGCGGCCGTCCACATCACTTGAAGGTCGGCCTCAGGCGTCCACGCGGCGGCGAGCCCCGTTGTCAACGCCGCCGCCATCACCACCAGCAGCGGGTTGGCGCGCAGCACAAAGCCCAGCACCACCACGCCGATTCCGAGCAGGACAAGCATCGCGCCTCCGTGGCGTTTGGTCGAATGACGAGCCGCCGCGCAAGGGCGCCGCGCTAGAGCAAGGAGCCCTAGGTAGGAGAGCGCCGATGGTCAAATGGCTTTCGCTTGGCCTTGTGTTCGCACTCGCGGCATGCGCGCGGGAAGCGGCGCCTGACAATGCGCCGAACGCGGTGCGTTTGGAGCAGGTCTGGCGCGTCGGCGGCTTCGCCAATCCGGAAAGCGTTGCGCTGTCCGCGGACGGCACGTTTCTCTACGTGACGAACGTGAATGGCGAGGGCGAAGCGCAAGACGGCAACGGCTTCATCTCCCGCGTCTCGCTCGAAGGCGAAGTGCTGCAGCGCGAGTTCGCGACCGGACTCGATGCACCCAAGGGCGTCATGGCCGGCGGCGATGCGCTCTATGTCGCCGACATCGACGAACTCGTTGTCCTCGACGCCGCAACAGGAGCGATCCGCCGCCGCGTGCCGGCTGCCGGCGCACGCTTTCTCAACGACCTTGCCTTCGCACCAGATGGGCAGGTGCTGGTGGCGGACTCGGCGACGCGCCGCATCTATGGCGTTCGCAGCGATACAGCTGAGATCTGGCTCGAACACGAACTGCTCGACAGCATCAACGGCCTGCTGCCGGAAACGGATCGCCTCGTCGTGACGACGATGTCCGGGCGGCTGCTGGCGATCGACTACGAGTCGCGCGCAGTGACGGTGCTGGCCGAAGGATTGGGCAACGCGGATGGCGTCGCCCCGATCGGCGAGGGGCGCTATCTCATCAGCGAATGGCCGGGACTTATGCACGTCGTGAACACAACCGGCGGATCGCAGGTCACGATCATGGATACGCAGCAGGAAGAGCGTTACCTTAACGACTTCCTGTTGATCGGCGACATCCTCTACCAACCGCACTGGGAGCCGAGCGAACTGACGGCGTATCGGGTCGTGCAATGATTTGCGCTGTGCCCGCTGTGTCTACTCGCCGCGCCGCCGTGGTGAGATGAACCACGGCGGCACTGCGAAATGCACCGAGACCACAGCGAAGCTAAGGCGCGCCGTAACCGCCGCCGCCGGGCGTTTCGATGACGAACACGTCGCCGGGCGCCATCTCGGCTTTGCCGGTCGCCGCGAGCTGTTCGATCGTCCCATCGCGACGTTGCACAAAATTCACCCCCCTCTTGCCATCAGCGCCGCCTTGGAGCCCGTGCGGAGCCGTCGCGCGGCGATTGGCGAGCATTGCCGCCGTCATCGGCGCGCGAAAGCGGATGCGCCGCACCGCGCCGTCGCCGCCTCTGTGCGCGCCATTGCCGCCAGAAGCGAGCCGCACGCCAAAGCGCTCCACCAGCACCGGAAAGCGCGACTCCAGGACTTCGGGATCGGTGAGGCGGGAATTGGTCATGTGCGTCTGCACCGCGCTCGCGCCGTCAAACGTCGGCCCCGCGCCTGAGCCGCCGCAAATGGTTTCGTAATATTGCCGTTCCTCATCGCCAAACGTGAAATTGTTCATCGTGCCTTGCGAACCCGCGAGCGCACCGAGCGCGCCGTAGAGCGCGTCGACGATGACCTGGCTGGTCTCGACGTTGCCCGCGACAACGGCAGCGCCTGGGCGAGGGTTCAGCAACGACCCTTCCGGCACGATGATCTCGATCGGCTTCAGGCAGCCCTCATTGAGCGCGATGTTGTCATCGACCAGCGTGCGGAAAACGTAGAGCACCGCCGCGCGGGTAATGGCGAGCGGGGCGTTGAAATTGTTCGTTGCCTGCGCGCTCGTGCCGGTGAAGTCGACGCACACGGTGCGCTTGGCGCGATCCGGCGTGATGGCGACGCGGATGAAGCCGCCATTGTCCATAGGCGCTTCGAACACGCCAGGCTGCAGCTTCTCGATCACCCGCTTGATCTGCTCTTCGGCGTTGTTCTGCACATGTCCCATGTACGCGGCGACGCCGGCGCGGCCGTAGTGCGCGACCAGCCGTTTCAGCTCGTCCGCGCCGCGCACGACAGCGGCGATCTGCGCCTTGAGGTCGGCGACGTTGCGATCGATATTGCGCGCGGGATGGAGCGCGGAGGCGAAGAGGGCGCGCGTTTCGACCTCGCGCAGGCGCCCGTTCTCGACCAGCAGGAAGTTCTCGATCAGCACGCCTTCGTCTTGGATCGTGCGCGAATCCGGCGGCATGGAGCCGGGCGTGATGCCGCCGATGTCGGCGTGATGACCGCGTGCGGCGGTGAAGAAGGCGGGCGCGGTTTCGCCCTCGAGGATGACGGGCGCGATCACCGTGATGTCCGGCAGATGGGTGCCGCCGGCGTGAGGGGCGTTCAGCATGTAGATGTCGCCGGCGCGGATCGTCTTCCCACGCTTGCGGAGGATTTCGCGCACGCTGTCGCTCATCGAGCCCAGGTGCACCGGAATGTGCGGCGCGTTGGCGACAAGACCGCCGGCTTCGTCGAACACGGCGCAGGAGAAATCGAGCCGCTCCTTGATGTTGACGGAAGATGCTGTCGTCTGCAGCGCAAGCCCCATTTCCTCGGCAACGCCCATGAAGCGGTTGTTGAACACTTCAAGCAGAATCGGGTCTGCGCCTGTACCGATCGCTTTGCGTTTGATGTGCGCCGTTCGCGTGAGCACGAGATCGCCGTGCTCGCTCAAACGCGCGCGCCAGCCGGGTGCGACATAAGTCGTTGCGCCTTGTTCCCGGATGAGGGCGGGGCCGTCTGTTTCGAATCCTGCAACAAGCGCAGCGCGCTCGAACACCGGCGCATCGTGCTCCGCGCCATCCGCATACAGCGCCGCCGTCGCCGCCGGAGCGCGAGCCTTCATGCTCGCATCGTTTCGGTCCACCGATTGCGAGCCCGAAGGTTCGCGCTCCAAACTCGTCGACACCGCTTCCGCGGTCAAGGAAGCGACGACGATCGCGCGATCGGGATCGACGAAGCCGAAGCGTTTTCGATGCTCGGCCTCGAAGTCAGGTCTGAGTCTGCTTGGATCGCTGTAGGGGATCGCCAGCGCGAAGTCCGCGCCGTCATATTTCAGGTTCGCGGTGAAATGGACAACCGTCGCGGCGGCGCCGGTTTCAAACGACTTCCCGACGTCGTCGATCATCTGCTTGCGCAACGCTGGCAAATTTGCGCTGCCGAGCGGCGCCTCGACCGACGTCTCGTAGACCGTCCGTACATCGGCGAGTCCCATTCCCCATGCGCTGAGCAATCCCGCAAGCGTGTGGAGCAAGATAGTCTCCACCCCCACCGCATCCGCCACAGCACAAGCATGCTGTCCGCCCGCGCCGCCGAACGCAACGAGCGCGTACTCCGTCGGGTTGTAGCCCCGTTGGATCGAAATCTTTTTGATCGCTTCGGCCATGCTGAGATTGGCGATGGTGAGGAAGCCTTCGGCCGCTTGCTCCGGTGTGATGGCGCGGCCGCTCTTGGCTTCGATCTCGGCGCAGAGTTCGGCGAACTTCATTTGTACGATCGCGCGGTCGAGCGGCTGGTCCGCGTTTGGGCCGAAGATCGCGGGAAAGAATTCCGGCCGCACGCGGCCAAGCAACACGTTGCAGTCGGTAATCGTCAGCGGGCCGCCGCGGCGATAGCAGGCGGGGCCGGGATCGGCGCCGGCGCTTTCGGGGCCGACACGCAGCCTCATGCCGTCGAAGAAGCAAATGGAGCCGCCGCCGGCGGCGACCGTGTGAACTTGCAGCATTGGCGCCGAGAGCCGCACGCCGGCGACAACCGTCTCATTCGTGCGCTCGAACGCGCCTGCATAATGCGAGACGTCCGTCGATGTCCCGCCCATGTCGAAGCCAAGCGCCTGGGTAAAGCCGGCGCGTTTGGCGGCGGCGGCCATGCCAACGACCCCGCCGGCTGGGCCGGAAAGCACGGCGTCGCGTCCGCGGAAACTGTCGGCGTGAGCGAGACCGCCGTTGGACTGCATGAAGAGGATGCTTGGACCACTTGGACCGCCGGCGCCCTCGCCGGCGGTTTCGGTTGGACCAAGCGCCGCCGACGTTCGCGTTGGAGAAACCGCCGGCGCCCTCGCCGGCG
>DASPMA010000108.1:0-8219 GCA_035627335.1 Binatia bacterium | reverse complement strand
TGCTGGCGTTCTGGCGCAGCAGGTCCCGAACGAACCGGAGGCGCTGGGCCTGCTCGCGCTGCTGCTGCATCTCGAGGCACGGCGCCCGGCGCGGCGGGTCGACGGCAAATTCGTGCCGCTCGAGCAGCAGGACGTTTCGCTCTGGCGTACGACAGTGCAGGGCGAAGCTGAGATGCTGCTGATGAAGGCGGCGCAGGCTGATCGCATCGGCCGCTTTCAGCTCGAAGCGGCGATCCAGTCTGCGCACACCTCACGCCGCTCGCGCGGTGAAGCGGATTGGGCTGCCATCGTTCTGCTCTACGAAGCGCTCGCCGGCATTGCGCCGTCGCCCATCGCTCAACTCAACCGCACCGCCGCGCTCGCGCGACGCGACGGCCCGGCGGCTGGGCTTGCCGCGCTAGATGCCCTCGATGCGCCAGCACTGAAGAGCTACCAGCCGTACTGGGCGCTCCGCGCCGATCTGTTCGCACGCTCAGCCCGCGCCGATGAGGCGCGCGCGGCGTACGACGAGGCTATCGCACGCGAGCGGGACCACGCGGTGATCCGCTTCTTGTCGGAGCGGCGCGCGGCGCTCTAGTCCTTTTTGTATTGCAGGCGCACCGACGGGATGAGGCCCATTTCGATCTCGATATGCGAAAAGCCAAAGCCCGCTACTTTGATCTGCTTGTGAACGTCGCCGGCTTTCAGGAGCGCGCCGAGCAGAAGCTGGCCGAGCTTATTGTCCTTCAGCATGTCGCGCGCGGCGTCGACGTCCTCTGCGGCACGCGACGCGTGTCTGAAATGCGGGATGAGTTTTGGCGTGACCCCAAGTTCGACTTCGAACTCGGTGAGCTCATAGCCCGCCGATGAGAGAGCTGGCAGCGCCTGCTGGAAAGATGTCACCAATTCCTGGATCTTCTCCGAGCCGGCGGCAGAGAGCTGATTAATCTTCTCGCTCGCGAGCGCGCCGAACGATTTGCCCTGCGCAGGCGCAGCTAAAGCGCCGGCTTCGCCCGCAGGGACAAGTGCGCCGCCTTCGCTGGCGATCTGCGCTTCGACGTTGTGTAGCGGCTCGGCTTGTATGGCGGGCGTCGCCATCGCGGCCTTAGCCTGTTCGCCAACGGTCGCCGCCGCCTCCTTGGCTTTGTCGACAAAGCTTTTGAAGTCCATGGCGCACCCCCGCGCTGTTAGTTCGCGTACGCGCGCGCAAGCTCGGCCCGCGCTGCATCCATCATTTGTCGGAAGTCGGCGTCTGCGTGCAGGCGAGCGACGGCGGCGGATGCGACGGTGCGTCCGGCTTCCACGTCACTGGGATAGTGGACGCCGCAGACAACCCGGCTCCAGGTGAAGTCGCGGCCGCGTTCGATGAGCGCGTCGGCGCGAGAGGGGACGAGTTCGGCCAGCACCAGCGCCCAGGCGAAGCCCAAGGCCGCGTGACCGGATGGGTAGGAGAAGCTCGCGCGCAGCCGCTCGTCGTTCGGGATGCATGTCGTGATAGCACTGTCGCTCAGGAAGGGACGCGGGCGGCGGTGGATGAATTTCACAGGATCGCCGGCGAAGCCCGCGGCGCGTCCAGCCCGATCGAGTACGGCGAAGGTCGCTGGAAAATTGGCTTGCGTGAAATTGGCGCCAAGAACGGAGTCGAACGCCGCGAACGGATCGATCGCATTGTCCTCGAGCGCCTGTTGGCGGCGCCCCGCGGTCCAAGGGCCCCGCACGATGGCGCGCTCGGCAACCTCCAGCGCGCCATTCGCGGCGGGCGGCGGAGGAAGAAAGACGCTGGCGTCGACCTGTACGGCGGGGTTCCGTTCTCCGGTTGTGGGGTGAACCACGGGCGGCGGTGTTGGCGCGGCCGGCGCCTGTGCGGTTTCGGTCGTGGCGCAGGCCGCCAGCGCGAGCGCGGCAGCGAGTACAAGTTTTCTGATCATTCTGTCCCCACCCGTGAACGAAGACCCAGCTTAGCGGGCAGCTTGCGTCGGCTCAAAGCGCTTTGGCTGGGAACCCGTTTGGCATAGAGGCCGGCTCTATAGAACCCCATAGAAAATCCGATTGGGCGCGGCGCCGCCACGGCGCTATCTCGACCCTTTGGAGGATTGCCAGATGGCCGACGAAGGTGAACGCAAGTGCCCCGTGCCGCATGCGCGCGGCAGAACCAATCGCGACTGGTGGCCCAATCAGGTCAATGTCAGCGTGCTGCATCAGAACACGCCGGAGTCGAATCCGTACGGGGCTGCCTTCGACTACGCCAAGGAATTCGACACGCTCGATCTCGACGCCGTGGTCAAGGACCTCAAGGCGCTGATGACGGACAGCCAGGACTGGTGGCCGGCCGATTACGGTCATTACGGGCCGTTCTTCATTCGCATGGCGTGGCACGCGGCGGGCACGTATCGCGTCGGCGATGGACGCGGCGGCGGCGGACGCGGTCAGCAACGCTTTGCGCCGCTGAACTCGTGGCCGGATAACGGAAACCTGGACAAGGCGCGGCGCTTGTTGTGGCCGATCAAGCAGAAGTACGGCGGCAAGCTCTCGTGGGCTGATCTCCTCATCCTCACCGGCAACGTCGCGATTGAATCGATGGGCGGACCCATTTTTGGCTTCGGCGGCGGCCGTGCTGATACGTGGGAGCCGGAAGCGCACGTGAACTGGGGCGCGGAAGAAGCGTGGCTTGCGGACAGCAAGGCGCAGAACTCGCGCTATTCGGGCGAGCGCGTGCTCGCGGGCGATTACGGCGCGGTGCAGATGGGGCTCATCTACGTCAATCCGCAGGGCCCGGACGGCAATCCCGACCCCGTCGCGTCGGCGAAAGATATCCGGGAAACCTTCGCGCGCATGGCGATGAACGACGAAGAGACCGTCGCGCTCATCGCCGGCGGCCACACGTTTGGCAAGGCGCATGGCGCCGGGCCGGACAGCCATGTCGGCAAAGAACCGGAAGCGGCGGACATCGAGCAGATGGGCCTTGGCTGGATCTCGACGTTCGAGAGCGGCATGGCCGGCCACACCATCACCTCCGGGATCGAAGGGGCGTGGAAGCCCAACCCCACCAAGTGGGACATGGGCTATTTCGACACGCTGTTCGGCTTCGAATGGGAGCTGACCAAGTCGCCGGCCGGCGCGCATCAGTGGAAACCGAAGGGCGACGCTGGCCGCAACGTCGAAGACCCATTCGACAAGTCGAAGAAGCATCAGCCGATGATGACGACGGCCGACCTCGGGCTGCGCTTCGATCCCATTTACGAGAAGATCTCGCGCCGTTATCATGCCAACCCGCGAGAGTTCGCGGATGCGTTCGCGCGCGCGTGGTTCAAGCTCACGCACCGCGACATGGGCCCCAAGTGCCTCTATCGCGGCAAGTACGTCCCGAAGGAAACGTTGATCTGGCAAGACCCGATCTCGGGCGCGCCCAGCAATGTCGACGACAAGGACGTCGAAGCGCTGAAGGCCAAGCTGCTTGCGGCCGGTATTTCCGGACGCGAGCTGGTTGAGACGGCTTGGGCTTCCGCTTCGACCTATCGCGGTTCGGATCGTCGCGGCGGCGCCAATGGCGCGCGGATTCGGCTTGCGCCGATGAAGGACTGGGAGGTCAACAAGCCGGCGCAACTCAAGAACGTGCTGGCGAAGCTGGAAGCGGTGCAGAAGGAATTCAACGCCGGCGCTAAGAAAGTCTCGCTGGCCGACCTCATCGTGCTGGGCGGAGCGGCGGCGATCGAGAAGGCGGCCAAGGACGGCGGCGTTGCGGTGAAAGTGCCGTTCACGCCGGGCCGCGGCGACGCCACGCAGGAAGAGACGGAAATTCACTCCTTCGAATTCCTGAACCCGAAGGCCGACGGCTTCCGCAATTATGTGCGCAAGCCGATCATGCCGGTCGAAGAACACCTGGTTGACCGCGCTCAATTGCTGGAGCTTTCGGCGCCGGAAATGACGGCGCTGATCGGCGGCTTGCGCGTGTTGCAGGTCGGCCATGACAAGCACGGCGTGTTCACGAACAAGCCGGGCGTGTTGACCAACGACTTCTTCGTCAACCTCCTCGACATGGGCGTGAAGTGGAAGGGCATCAACGGTTCTCAAGAAGAGTTCGAGGGCCGCGACCGCAAGTCCGGCCAAGTGAAGTGGACCGGCACGCGCGCCGATCTCATTTTTGGGTCGCATTCGCAATTGCGGGCCATCGCTGAAGCCTACGGCGCTGCCGACGCGAAGGAGAAGTTCGTGAAGGACTTCGTCAAGGCGTGGGCCAAGGTGATGGAGCTGGATCGCTTCGATCTTCGCACTCCGCCGCCGACTGGGGCGCACTAGCGTTACTACCTCGATCTAACTGCGGGCGGCGCTTCACGGCGCCGCCCATTTTCTTTGTCAATTCAAGCCATATTCTCGGACTTTCGCGCGCATGCGGCGGTCGTAATCATCGCCCAGCGCCATCAGCGCGGCGGCGCCGTCGCCTTGGTATGCGGGGCCGTGCATGAGCGCGATGGTGCGCGGCTTCAGCTCCGCGAGCTTGCGCAGCGTAGTGCCCATGGCGGGATTGAGCGCGGAATAATTGGCGATGTCTTCGCTGGCGATGGCGGGGCCGACGATGTCCTTGTCGGTCCAGGCAGGGTGCTCGCCGTACGATGTGAAGAGATCGCCGGAGAGCAGCGTGCCGGTGGTTTCTTCGTACATAAGACCCGCTTCCCAGCCGTGCGGTACATGCGGTGTATCGAGATAGCGCACGCGCTTGCCGCCGAGATCGATCACTTCGCCATTCTGCAGCATCCGCGGCGCGCGATCGGCCATGTCGTTCAGCGAAACGCCGACGCCAATCATGCCATGCGCGATCTGTGCTTGCGGTGCGACCTTGAGCCAATCGTTCATTGAGCCGCATTCGTCAGCCTCGTAATGGCCGAAGCTGATCCAGCGGAGTTTCTCGGCGGGCATCACCTTGCTGACGGCGTCGCGCACGAGCGGGAAGAGGGCGCGCATGCCGGTGTGGAAGAGGAGGGGTTCGTCGCCCAGGATCAGGAATTGGTTGAAGGCGAGGCCTGTCGGCGGCACTTGCGGGATGAAAGTCGAGAGCCGGAAAATCCCGTCGGCGATCTCGTTGATCCTTGTTTCCACGGCTCTTTCCCCTTTGTTATTTGACAATACACGAGTGTGTATCCAAATTTGGCGAAGCTGTCAATATGAACGAACATCACTGTGTAGTGAAATAAGAAATGGCCCGCAATTATACCCTCAAGGCCCGCGCCGAAAGCCAGGCGGAGACCCGTCAGCGCATCGTCGAGGCGGCGGTGGAACTGCACTCGACGATCGGGCCGTCGTCCACCACGGTGAGCATGATTGCCGACAAGGCGGGCGTGCAGCGCAACACGTTCTACGCGCACTTCCCGGATGAACGCAGCGTGCTGATGGCCTGTTCGGGCCACGCCCTGGAGCAGGATCCGATTCCGGATGCGCAGGCGTGGCGTGCGATCGCTGATGCGGCCGAGCGGCTGAAAGTTGGCTTGCGCGCGGTGTATGATTGGTACGAGCGCAACGAAAGCCTCACCGCCTGCATCTTGCGCGATATGGAGCACTACGCGCCGGTGCAGGAGATCATGGCGCTGCGCTACGCGCCGGGGATTGCTGCTTGGCATGACGTGCTTGGCGCGGGACTGAAAGCAAAGCAGCGGGCGATGCTGGCGCTGGCGCTGAGCTATCACACTTGGCGTACGCTCGCGCGTGAGGGCGGTCTGAAGCAAGCGGATGCCGTGAAGGCGATGGTCGAGGCGATAGTCGGCTAGCAATGTCACGCGGTGACAATCTTCCAGAACGAATCTTTGCGCGTGATCTTGCCTTGCGCGAACTCCAAGAGGTCGACGCCGCGCACTTCGATGCGTTGGCCTGATGTCGATGTGCCGGTAAGAGTCCATTCGGAGACGCCGAATTGATCGGCGCAAACCCAGTGCCTGTCTTCGCCATAGTGGACGTCAGGGATGCCTTCGAATCGTTTGGCCAATCCGGCGCGTACCTCTGCCTTGCCGGTGAAGCGATCCCCGCGCGGGCCGGCGCCGCGCGGCATGTAGAACACGCAATCGTCCGCAAAGAAGTTCATGATGGCGTCGAGGTCGTGGCGGTTGAACGCCTCGAGGAAATCCTTGAGCACTTGTTGGGTGACTAGTTCGGGCATCGCAGACCTCACTCTGCACGTTGTACGACCCGCGGCGGCGCGCGCGAAGCCGCCGCCGATGCGGAGTTGATAGTTCAACTTGCTCCAGCGTGGGAGCCGGGGCGCGTGGTTCGCGCCAAAGGTAGTTCTCTTCCTCCTTGCGGAGGACATGCGCGTTGCACGCGCCCCGAAATCAGCCGTTATTCCCGGATTGGCGAACCAGGAGTTTTTGGCTCAGCTGCATGGCCTTGCGGACACCCAGCGGCCTTAGCTCCTTATGACCACGAGCCGGTTCAGCGCGTCGGAGTTTTCCGAAAAACTCCGGACCCTGCGGTTTCATGCCCCGCAGGCAATGCAAGCGCCGTTCGCTTCGCCAGATGGAGTGTAGGTCCCACCCGGCTTTCTCAACGATGGAGCGGTCTTCGTGTCCTTCGTGGTTCACTTGGTGTCTTTGTGTTTTTCAAACACAAAGGCACAAAGCTCGTCACAAAGATCACAAGGGCTCTCTCCCATCGAAGCGACGCCTGCCGCGCCGGCCGATGTCCGCACATTCCAAAGTTTCGGACGTCTTCGAAATCTCCCGTGTGCGGACGAGGAGGATGATAAAGGCAAAATCACTCGGTCGGATTGATCGCGGTGCGATCGTTGAATTTGCTGCGGAAAAGCAGTGAAAGCTGTGGGATAGAGCATGTCTCTATCCTCGTTTTTCGCGGGCCACGATCTAGCTTTTGTTAGAGCCACGAGGAGCACGGGTCATGAACAAGAACACGATTTGCCTTTGGTACGACCGCGATGCGGAAGACGCCGCGCGCTTCTATGCGGAAGTCTTTCCCAATAGTTCCGTCGGCAAGGTGCAGTACGCGCCGAGCGATTTTCCGGACGGCGGCAAGGCAGGCATGCCGATTGTCGTCCCGTTCACGGTGTGCGGCATTCCATGCATAGGCCTCAACGGCGGACCGGCGTTCAAACCGAACGAAGCTTTCTCCTTCATGATCGAGACCGAGGACCAGGCGGAGACCGACCGTTACTGGAACGCCATCGTTGGCAATGGCGGCAAGGAGAGCGAGTGCGGCTGGTGCAAGGACAAATGGGGCGTCTCCTGGCAGATCACGCCGCGCACGCTGAACGACGCCATGGCGGCCGGCGGCGCCGAAGCGAAGCGCGCGTTCGACGCGATGATGAAAATGAAGAAGATTGACGTCGCCGCGATCGATAGGGCGCGGAAAGGCTAACGCCTACCCATTCCCGGATTGGCGCGCAGCGCCAAGTCCGGGACCCATAAACGCAGGCGGTTTGCCACTCGCACCGTCATCGCGAACTCACGACGGCCCGTGTCTATGGGTCCCGGGCTCGATGCTTCGCATCGCCCCGGGAATGGGTGTTGTGTGGTGTCGGGAATCTTGCCTGCGGATCGTCCTATGTTCGATCAGCAGGAGCGACCCATGACGATCACCATCACCGTGTTCGAACGCTCGTTCGACGAGGGCCGGGGCTTGGCGCGGGATATGCGCGTGCGCTGGGCGTTGGAGGAGGTGGGCCAACCCTATGAGGTGCGGCTTGTGCCGTGGGAGAAGTTCAAGGAGGAGGCGCATCTGGCGCGCAATCCGTTCGGACAGATCCCGACGTATGAGGAAGGCGATCTGACGCTGTTCGAGTCGGGCGCGATTGTGTTGCATATCGCGGAGCGCTTTCCGGGCCTATTGCCGGAGGATGCGGACGCGCGGGCGCGGGCGATAATGTGGATGTTTGCGGCGCTGAGCACGGTGGAGCCGCCGATCGTCGATCGCGATGTGGTCGAATTTTTCGAGGACGGCAAGAGCTGGCAGGGCGAGCGCTTCGCGATGGTGGATGAGCGCATTCGCGGGCGGCTGGCGCAGCTCTCGGCGCGCATGGGCGAGAGCGAATGGCTCGATGGTGAGTTCAGCGCGGCCGATATCATCATGGTGCATGTGCTGCGGCGGCTGGAAGGCTCCGGCATCCTCGAAGACTACCCGACGCTCGCCGCCTACATCGCGCGCGCGGAAGCGCGGCCGGCGTACAAGCGTGCGTTCGCGGCGCAGTTGGCGGTGTGGGAGGCGAATAAGTAATTCCCCCTCTCCCTTGCGGAGAGGGGGTT
>DASPMA010000107.1:0-3294 GCA_035627335.1 Binatia bacterium | reverse complement strand
CAGAAGCACCTCGGGCAGTTTGACGACGCGCAACGTTCGATGATGGGCTCGCTGGCTCTCAATCCGGCGCAGCCGCACGTGCTCAATAACCTCGGCGGCCTCTTTCTGCGCCGCGGCCAGCACCACAATGCGCGCCAGTGCTTCCAGAAGGCGCTCGAGTTCGACCCCGCCAACAAGGAGGCGCTACGCAATCTCGCGCTGGCGCTGCGGGGGCTGGGGCAGCTGAAAGAGGCCGAACAGGCCGCGCGCAAAGCCGTCGCGCTCGATGCAAATTTTGCGGCCGCGCAGGTGACTCTGGGACAAATACTGCTGGAGTCGGGCGAGAGCGCCGCCGCCGCTGCCGAACTCAAGCGCGCTACGGCTTCTGCGCCGAAGTCGGCGGAAGCCTGGCGGACGCTGGGCGCGGCGCTCCGCACATCCGGACAGGTTCAGGAGTCCGAGGAAGCGCTCAAACGCGCCGTCGCGCTTCAGCCCAATTCCGCCGACTCGCACGCTTTCCTCGGCTCCGTGTACCAGGCCATGGGCGATCGCGAACGCGCGCGTCAGTCGTTCGAACGCGCGGTTGCGCTCGAGCCGGAGCACGAGCAGGCGCACTTCGCTCTGAACCAATTGCTTTGGACCACCGGCGAGACGACGGGATTTCTTGAATCCTACGAACGCGCGGAAAGCGCGCGGCCCGGGTCCAGCAAGATACGCTGCGCCCACGCGCACACCTTGATGCTCTTGGATCGATACGCCGATGCGGAAGTCGTTCTGCGCGAAGCGGCGGCGCGCGAGCCGAACAATGTCCGCGTCATGGCCCTGCTCGGCGATGTGCTGTCGAGACTGGGGCAGCATGACGAGGCGGCGCGCCTGCTCGGCGCCGCCAGCTCACACTCGGCGAACGGCGAGATCGCGATCGGGTATGCGCGCGCGCTGCTGCGCACCGGCGAATATGCGCGGGCCGGCGCACATTTGGCGAAATGCGATCCCGAACGTCTTCACGCCCGCGATCTCGACCAGGAGCACACGGCGCTCAGCTATATCGCCGCCCGCTTTTCAGACGGCGAGCGCGCCGCTGAATTGTTCGACTACCAACGGCTGGTGCGCGCGTGGGAAATCCCAACGCCCAAGGGCTTCGCCAACGTGGCGGAATTCAATGCGGCTCTCAAAGAGCGCCTGATCCAGCTGCACACTACCGAGCAGGCGCCGCTCGAGCAGACGCTGCGCGGCGGCACGCAAACCTACGGACGGCTGTTCAACAATGCCGATCCGCTGATCCAGGCGCTGCGCGAGTCCTGCGCAACGCTCATTCAGCGTTACGCCGCCGAGCTGCCGCACATCGGCAATCATCCGATCAACCGATTCCGGCCGAGCGAGGCGCGCTTCGCCGGTTCGTGGTCCGTGCGGCTGCGCGGCGGCGGCTTCCACAAGAACCATTTTCATGGCCGCGGCTGGCTCAGTTCGGCCTATTACGTATCGCTGCCGCCGGAGATCGGCGGCGGCGATCACAATCGCGCGGGCTGGCTCAAGTTCGGCCAGCCGCACGCCTTGCCCGGCGCGGACGAAGCGCCGGAATTCTGGGTCAGACCTGAAGAAGGCCTGCTCGCGCTGTTTCCATCCTTCATGTGGCACGGCACCGAGGCGTTCGCCTCGGACGAGGCGCGCATCACGGTCGCCTTCGACACCCAGTCGCGTGATCCCACGCCGGGTCAGCTCGGCGCCCTCTAAGCTCCACGCTGAGCCGCCCGGACTTCGCCAAAGCCGGCCCAGCCACAAAGAAAAACGGCGGGCTTTCGCCCGCCGTTTCCCAAGTAGTTTCCGGTCGGATCAGAAGCGCGCACGCACCCCGAACCGCCAGTAACGGCCAAGAATGTCATACAGCGACGTATCGACACCGAGGCCTGCGGCCGAACCATGGATCGTGCCGGCTTGCGGCTCTTGATCCAGGCAGTTTTCGCAGGTGACCGTGAAGTCCACGTTGTCCGTGGCGAACCAGCGGACGCTGAAGTCGTGGTAGTCGATCGCGTCGATGAACGGATAGTTCGCCGCGTACGGGGTCCCGGCGTACGTCGACGAGTAGAAGTAGTCGTCGAGTTCGCTGATGTGGGTCCACTGCCAGGAGAACTGCCAGTCGTTGTGGCGATAGGTGGTCCGCAGCGAGGACTTGAACTCTGGGAACACCACGCCGAGGCCGTAGGCGACGCCGGCATAGTCGGTGCCCGAGATCGAGTACTCGTCGAGGAAGCTCAACAGAGCGTTCACGCTCAGGTCGCCGCCGAACAGTTCGGTGCTGTAACCGATCTGAACGTCAACACCCTCAGTGTGGATCTCGCCCGGCAGGTTCTCGAGAATGTTCACGACGCCGCCGAGCTGGCCGGAGCCGATGCGCGGTGAGGCCAAGCATTCCGGCGAAGCCAGGTTCAGCGTCGTGACGCAACGCTGAATGATCTGGTTGGTCGTCGGGAAGCCGATCGGATCCTGGACGGTGATGTCGTAGTAGTCGACCGCCGCCTGGATGTCGCCGAACGGCAATTGCTCGGTGAACACGATGCCGTACGTGATCGTCTCAGAGTCTTCGACCTCCAGGTTCGGGTTGCCGAACAGGAAGGATTCGACTTGCGAGTCCGACTGCCAGAACGAGTCAAGGACAGCGTCGGTGGCTGCCTGGTCGCCCGGAGCCGTCGAGAGCCCGAGCCAGCCCGCGCAGAAGTTCCACTCGGGGCTGCCAATGGCGACCGGCGTCCCGTTCAGAGCCGCTTCGCCGCCAGCAGCACCCGTGTCGTTGCGGCACGGATCGGTGTAGCCCGGGAAGTTCTGGTCACCGGCGCGGAACAGCTGGAACACGGACGGCGCACGCGTCGCCACGTTCCACATGCCGCGCAGACGCAGCGAGTCGAACAGCTGCCATTCGCCGCCGGCCTTGTAGGTCTCGACTTCGCCTGCCGACGAGTAGTCAGCAAAGCGGGCGCCGAGTTCGAGGCCAACGTACTCCGCGAACGGCGCGTTCGCGATCAACGGCACGATCGCTTCACCGAAGAACTCGGTGACGCTCGTCACGCCGCCGATGGCTTGCGTCGCGTTGAAGCCCGTGATGTCGCCGGTGCTGGCCGGCGCGGGTTCGAAGTTGAGGTCGTCTTCACGCCACTCGAAGCCGAGAGCCACGCCGACCGGGCCGGCCGGAAGCTCGAACGCATCGCCCGTGATCGTCGCGTTGAACACTTCTTGCGTATAGCGGTGGTGATCCGTGACGTTTTGCAGCGACGTCCAGGCCACGACATCCGCCGGCGCGGTGTTCTCGCCGAAGGGATTCCA
>DASPMA010000106.1:0-12304 GCA_035627335.1 Binatia bacterium | reverse complement strand
CGTGGCAAGCACGCGCGCCGCTTCGCGCGCCGCGCTCATGGGGTCAAGCGTCTTTCGTCGGCAGCTCCAGTGTCGCAGTTCGCCGCTGGAATTATGTGCGCGTCCGACATGTTGGCCGGTGTCGAACGCGGCGCCGCATTTCATGCGCGAGCGGAAGTGCGCGCGGGTCTCGCGAAAACAGACCAATTCGGATGGATGCAGTCTCGGTCGGCGAACGGGACATTCGTGTTACTTCAACCAATTCTCGATCTTGAGCCCGCCGACGCGCGCGAACTCGCGCTCGTTGTCCGTCACAATCGTCATGTCTAAAACGAGCGCGTGCGCGGCGATCAGGAGATCATTCGCTCCGATCGGCGTGCCGGCCAATTCCAACGCGACGCGCGCATCCGCGTAGGCAGCGTCCGCAGGCGGCTCAAACGAGATGACTTCGAGCGCGCCCAAGATCGTTTCAAGCTGCGTCGCCAGCCGCTTCGATCGCTTTTTCGCGGCGCCGTAGCGAAGCTCGGCGGCGACGATGATGCTTGTTGCGACCGCGTCTTCGCCCAATTTGCCGATCTTTTCCGCGACCCGCCCTTGCGGGTGGCGAACGAGATCGGAAAGGATGTTGGCGTCGAGCAGATAGCGAGCGGTCACAGATCGACCGGCGCCGGCGGTGAATCCAGAATCGGCGCAAAGTCCTCTTCGATCGGTTTCAGCGTCTTGAGCAGTGCGAGCAGCGACTGCGGCGCGGCGGGCTCGATGATGAGACGCTCGCCTTCCTTGCGGATAACGGCGTCTTCGCCCGCGAACTCAAACTCTCGGGGGATGCGGACGGCCTGGTTGCGGCCGTTCTTGAAGATTTTCACTCGGCGTTCGGCGGTCACGAAGAGTGTTTCCAATTGCTGGCATAGGCTTTAGCATATGCCTCTGAGAAACGCAAGGTTTTCAGCCGCCTGATGGAAAGTCAGGAGTGATAGGCGACTTCGCCGTGTTCGGCGTAGTCGATGCCCTCGAACTCGACTTCCTTGCTGACGCGGCCGCCGGTGAGGACCCGCGCGATGGTCCAAACGAGGACGCTGCCCGCGGCGGACCAGCCGATCGTGACGATGACGCCTTTGAGCTGGTTGATCACTTGCGCAAACACGCCGGGATATTCGGCGGCGCCGGTGACGTAGTTGATGATGCCGGCGCCGCCGAGCGCGGGGCTGACGACGATACCCGTGCCAACGGCGCCGATGATGCCGCCGACGCCGTGAATGCCGAACACATCGAGGCTGTCGTCGTATTTGAGCGCGGACTTGAGCCACGAGCAGGCGAAGAGGCAGATTGGGCCGACGACGAGGCCGAGCATGAGTGCGCCGACGGGGCCGGCGAAGCCAGCGGCGGGCGTGACGGCGACGAGGCCGGCGACGGCGCCTGAGGCGAGGCCGAGCAAGCTTGGTTTGCCCTTGGTCAGCCACTCCGTGAGCATCCAGGAGAGGGCGGCGCCGGCGGGCGCGACGAAGGTGTTGATGAGCGCGAGCGCGGCGGCGGCGTTGCTCTCCAGGTTCGAGCCGGCGTTGAAGCCGATCCAGCCGACCCAGAGGAGACCCGCGCCGATGGTCGTGAAGACGAGATTGTGCGGCGGCATGGGTTCGCGCTGATAACCGGTGCGCGAACCGAGAATGAGCGCGCCGATAAGTGCGGCGACGCCGGAATTGATGTGCACGACGGTGCCGCCGGCGAAATCGAGCGCGCCGAAGCTCCAGATGAGGCCAGCGCTTTCGGCGAGCGCTTCGGCGTTGGCGGGATCGGAGGCCATGGTCGGCCCGCCCCACCACCAGACCATGTGCGCGACGGGATAGTAGACGACGATTGGCCAGAGGATCGAAAACACCACGATTGTGCTGAATTTCACGCGTTCCGCGACGCCGCCGAGCACGAGCGCGGCAGTGATGCAAGCGAACGTCATCTGGAACGCGACGAAGACGAGTTCGGGAATGGAGACGCCGACGGAGAAGGTTTCGACGAGGGTGGTTGTGTCGACGTTGGCGAGGAAGGCTTTGCTGAGGCCGCCGATGAAGGCGTTGCCGTCGGTGAAGGCGAGCGAGTAGCCGATGAAGAGCCATGAGACCATGCCGATCGCCGTGACGACGAACATCTGGCTCAGCATCGACACCATGTTCTTGGCGCGCACGAGCCCGCCATAGAAGAGCGCAAGCCCGGGGATGATCATCGCGAGAACGAGTACGGTGGAGATGAGCATCCAGGCGACGTCGCCTTTGTCGACGGTTGTTTCCTGAGCGAACGCGAGCGTGGGCGTGAGCAGCGCAGTGACGAGCACCACTGGCGGGAGCCAGCTCCACTCGTCATTCCGGACGCGCGAAGCGCGATCCGGAACCCAGGGGGTGACAAAGTGCGGTGTGTGTTGCCCCTGGGTTCCGGGTTCTTCGCTGCGCGAAGCCCCGGAATGACGAAGTTCATAGCAGCTCATTCCATCCCCCGAAAATTTCGCGGGATTGGTGGGAGCGTCGCGCGCGCGGACAAGCCTTGAGCTGCGAGAAGGGGCGCGGTTGGCGCCGTCGCCTAAAAAAGCGGCGCCGCGCCGCAGGGTGCGTGGGGAAAGCACATCGCGCCGGTGTGCGCGAGGAGCTATCGTTCGGCATGAGCAACGGTTTCGATGCGGACGTGATCCTCGGCGGGGGAGGCCTCGTCGGGCAGACGTTGGCGTTGGCGCTGGATCAGGCTGGCGTTCGCGTTGTCGTGATCGACGCCGCAAAGCCGGCGGAGACGTTGGCGCCGAGCTTTGATGGGCGCGCGTTTGCGATTGCGTTTGCGTCGTACCGGATGTGGCGCGCGTTGGGGCTGGCGGACGATCTCGATTCTGTGGCGCAGCCGATCGAGCAGATCATGGTGACGGACGGCGATCTGCGCGGCGGGCCGTCGCTGCTGCATCTGCATTTCGATGGCGCTGAACTTCGGAAGCGCCATGCCTCCTCCTCGATGGAGGAGGCGCCGCGAAGCGGCGGAGGAGGTGCACGCTCGGTGATGGGGCCGAAGCCTCAAGAGGCACAACAGGCGACATCTGCGGGCCTCACCCCCTCAGTCGCGCTGCGCGCGACAGCTCCCCCATCGAGGGGGAGCGAGGGGGAGCATGAGCCGCTGGGGCTGATGCTGGAAGCGCGGCATGTGCGGCTCGCGCTCGATAAGGCCGTGAAGGCGCGGCGTTCGATCAAGATGATCCAGCCGATGTCGGTGACGGCGATTGCGCGCGACGCAGCGGGCGTTGCCGTGACGCTGGCGAATGGCGAGAGGTTGCGTGCGCCGTTGCTGGTGGGTGCGGACGGGCGGCGCTCGTTCGTGCGCCAGGCTGTCGGCATTCGCACCATCGGTTGGGATTATCCGGTGACGGCAATTGTCGCCACGATCCAGCACGCAAAGCCGCACGGCGCGGTGGCGCACGAGTACTTTCTGCCGAACGGACCGTTTGCGATCTTGCCCTTGAAAGGCGAGCGGTCGAACATCGTCTGGGCCGAGCCGCGCAAGGCGGCGGATGCGCTGCTGAAGATGAACGAGGCGGATTTCATTGCCGAGCTGCGCATGCGGTTCGGCGATTTTCTGGGCGAGCTGTCGTTGGAAGGGCCGCGCTTTGGCTTTCCGCTTTCGCTGCAATTGGCGGAGCGCATGATCGATGCGCGCGTGGCGCTGGCGGGCGATAGCGCGCACGGGATTCATCCGCTGGCCGGCCAGGGGCTCAATCTCGGTTTGAAGGATTGCGCGGCGCTGGCGGAGTGCATTGCCGATGGGATGGCGCTTGGCTTGGATCCGGGCGATGTCTCGATCCTCGAGCGCTATCAGCGCTGGCGGCGCTTCGACAACGTGACGATGGCGCTGGGGATGGAGTTCTTCGACAAACTGTTCTCCAACAGCGTGCGTCCGCTCGCGGCGATACGCCGGTTGGGATTGGGCGCGGTGAACGCCGTGGGACCGGCCCGGCGCTTCTTCATGCGCTATGCGGGCGGGGCGGCCGGCGATTTGCCGAAATTGCTGCGCGGGGAGAGCCTGGCGGCTTGAGGTAACTGCACTTCTCAGCTTCTGAGTGCGCGCCCCGCCGGTGTAGGATGAGCGCGTGCGGGTGGTTTTTATCTTTATTGTCATCCTGGTGCTGATCGCGCTGGCCGCGCCGGCGACGTTTGCGGTGCAGGTCTGGCTGGATGGGCAGTCGACGATCGCGCGCGCGGAGCAGAGCGGCGCGCTGGGCAGGGCGCGCGCGGGACGGTTGAGCGTGGCGGAGTATACCATCGCGATGAACGAGTTTCGCGAGACTTGGCGCTCGCGGGCGATGCCGTGCCGGACGCTGGCTAATCTCTGGGACGACCTGACGACGGAGAGTGCGCCCGACACGCTGCCTGTTTCGCACAAGCTGGCGGGGTCGTTGATGGAGCGGCGCGAGATGTCCATCCGCTGGCAGGTGCGGCGGCTCATTGTGTCGTGCCAACTCGAACAGCGCTACGACGACCGCCAGATGCTGAGGCTCTGGCTCGACGATGCGTCGTTCGGGGGTGATCTCGTGGGTTTGGAGAACGCTTCTGTTGCTGTCTTCGGCAAGCCGAGCAGCGCGCTCAACAGAGATGAATCAGCGCGCCTCGCGGCGCTGTTGCGGGCGCCGAGCCTGCGCACGCAGCCGGAGCGTTGGACCGAACGCGCGCGGCTGATCCAAGAGCGCATGGCCGCGCATTGATGCGCGAGCGCTCCTTTGTGCTAGCGTTGCCTGAGGAGACGCGTGCATGACGGAAGCGACGGCGGGGCTGGCGCAGGGGAAACCCGCCGCGAAAATCGATCGGGGCGCCTTCAGCTGGGCGCTGTTCGAGTGGGCGCGCAATCCGTGGGTGCTCTTGGGCACCATCTATGTGTTCACGCCGTATCTCTCGAACGTCGTCATTGGCGATCCCGTGCGCGGGCAGTCCATCATCGCCGGCTGGCACGCCACCGCGGGCGCCATCATCGCGTTCACCGCGCCGTTCCTTGGCGCTGCGACCGATCGCATGGGGCGGCGCAAGCCGCTGTTGGCAATCGCGACGGCGGTGCTGGCGGCGGCGATCATCGCGAAATGGTTTGCGCTGCCGAATGATGCGGGGCTGCCGCTGTGGGCGATCGGGCTGACGGTTGTGGTGAGCGGGGTGTCGTTCGTTTACACCGAGGTGGTGCACAACGCGATGCTGACGCGCGCGGCGCCGCCGGGGACGCTGTCGCACGTGTCGGGCTTGGGGCTGGCGCTGGGCAGCGTCGCCTCGGTGCTGCTGCTCGTGTTCGTATTGGTGACGATGGCGCTGCCGGGGCAGATCGACCTGGCGTTCTTGCCGGATGCGCCGATGTTCGGGCTGGATCCGGCGCAGCATGAGCCAAGCCGCGTGGTGACGCTGCTGTGCGCGGCGTGGCTGATCGTGTTTGCGATCCCGATCTTTCTCTACACGCCGGACCTGACGACAACCGGAGAACCGCTCGGCGCGGCGTTGAAGAACGGCGTCGGCAACGTGTTCCGCACCATTCTGAAGTTGCGCGACTATCGCAATGTCGCGCTCTTTCTGGTCGCGCGCATGCTTTATGCGGACGGCAAGACGGCGATCCTGATTTTCAGCGGGGTCTATGTGTCGGGGACGATGGGATGGGATCTGCTGGAGATGCTGGCCTACGGCATCATCCTGACGATCTTCGCCATCGCCGGCGGGTTGGGCGCGGGGCTGCTGGATCACGCCGTTGGCGTAAAGCGCGCGGTGGCGATCGAGATCGGCGTGACCGTGCTGTGCCTGATCGCGATGGTGTCGATGTCGCCGACATCGGTGTTCTTTCTGCCGGTCGCGCCGGACGTTCCGATTTGGGATAGCCCGCTGTTCTCGACCGCGCCTGAGCTGGCGTACATGGCCTTCGCCATCCTGATCGCGATTTCCATCACCGCGGCGTACGCGTCGAGCCGGTCGCTGATGGCGCGGCTGGCGCCGAAGGGGATGGAAGGGGAGGTGTTCGGGCTCTATGCGCTGGCGGGGTCGGCGACGGCGTGGCTGGCGCCGGGGCTGGTGGCGTATTTCACGACGGCGACGCAGAGCTTGCGGGCAGGGTTCGCGTCGATCGTCATTCTGCTGGCGGCGGGGTTTCTGCTATTGCTGCTGGTGAAGCCGCCGCCGAAAGACGCATGACGCCGGAATTCCTGCAACAAGTGTTGGCGCGCGCCGTGGTGCGCGATTTCCTGCGCTTTGCGACGGTCGGCGCGGTGGCGACGGCGGCGCACTATGCGGTGCTGATCGCGCTGGTGCAGTTCGGCGGCGTCGATCCCGTGGCCGCGACGGTGTGCGGGTTCGCGGTGGGCGCGGTGGTGAGCTACACGCTGAACCGGCGCTACACGTTCGCGGTGCGGCCCGCATACATGCGCGGCTTCGTGAAGTTCGCGGTCGTGATTGGCATTGGCGCGGTGCTGAACGCGGCGATCGTGGCGTTCTTCATCCGGGCCGGGCTGCACTACATGATCGCGCAGGTGATCGCGACGGGCGTGGTGCTGATCTGGAATTTCGCGGGAGCGCGGCTCGTCGTGTTTCGCGCGTGAGCGAGACGTCCCGTCTTCCGCTCGCCGTCGATCTCGACGGCACGCTGATCCGCGGCGATGTGTTCACGATGCAGCTGAAGCGATTCCTGACGCGCGCGCCGTGGCGGGCGCCGGAATTGTTGCTGTGGTTCAGGAGAGGGCGCGCCTACGTGAAGGCGCGGCTGGCCGCCTATGCGCCCGACGCGGCGACGCTGCCGTACGACGAGCGCGTGCTGGCGTGGCTGCGTGCGGAGCGCGCGCGGGGGCGGACGATCGTGCTGGCGAGCGCTTCGGACCGGAGCGCGGTGGAAGCTGTGGCGAAGCATGTCGGATTGTTCAATCGCGTGTTCGCTTCGGATGGACGCACGAACTTGAAGGCGCGGCGCAAGGCGGAAGCGTTGGCGGCGGCGTTTCCGCAAGGCTTTGTCTATGCGGGCAACGAGAGCGCTGACTTGCCGGTGTGGGAGGCGGCGGCGTGCGTGGTATTGGTGAATTGCGACGCGGCGCTGGTTCGCAGATGCCAGTCGCGCTTTTCAATCGAGCGCAGCTTTCCGCGTTAGGTTCTCGGACCGCGGGCCTCCGGCCCGCACCTTCTTTTTGGCAAACATGCTGCGGGCCAGAGGCCCGCGGTCCCAGGGCGCTAGCGGCGCTTGAAGTATTGCACCGCGCGTGCGTGCTTCTCGGCGGCGGCGCGGGATTTGAAGGTGCCGAGATTACGCCGCTTGCCGGTCTTCGGGTTCCTCTTGCGCGAGTAGAGGCGATACTCGCCGGACTTCAGCTTGCGGATCATACCGACAAATTCGTTACGTTCGCGCGCGGTTCCTGACAGCCGCTTGTGGAGATTGCCGAATCCTCACTTTGGTTGAGCCAGAAGCGATGTTTTCCTCAACTTGAGCGAGCGAGGGGAGACGGGTCGTGTTGATACTGACTGCGGAGCGTCTGGCGTTGCTGGCGCTGGATCATGACTTGGCCGCGCTGCAGGCCGGCAGCCGCACAGCTTTCTTCAACGCGATCGCTGTGATGCACGAGCCGCTCTGGCCGCCAGCGCCGTTCGAGACGGGCGCATTCGATTGGGCGGCGAAGAACCTCGCGCACGATCCGGATGGGCAGGGCTGGTACGGTTGGGCCTTGTTGGCGAATGAAGGCGAGCGCGCGCCGCCGCGGCTCGTCGGCATCGCCGCACTGATCGGGCGGCCGGACGAGGATGGCGATGTGGAGCTTGCCTTCGGCCTGTTGCCCGATTTTCGCGGACGCGGTTATGGCGGCGAGACGATCCGGGCGTTGGCGGCATGGGCGTTCGCGAACGGCGCCAAGCGGGTGATCGTGCATCTGGACGCGGAAGACGTCGCCGCGGCGCGGACCCTAGCAAGGAGCGGTTTCGCCGATACGCGCGAGCCGCCGTATCCCGGTGTTGCGCGCTGGGCGCTGAGCGCGGCGGCCTAAGGAACCATGACGCATAGCGTCCGGTTCTCCGACTAAAGGAGAACGCCATGCCGCGTGAATTGATCGATACCGGAAACGACAAACGCTACGTCCGCCGTGGGAAGGACGGCCAGTTCAAGGAAAGCGACGATCAGGGTAAGTCGTTGGCCGCCGATCAGCGCAAGAGCGCCAAGACCAAAGCCAAGAAGGGCGAAGGCGACCGCGGCGACCGCAAGAACTGACTACTCAGCCGCGTTGAGCAGCGATTGCAGCCGGTCGAGGTAAGCGATCCAGGCGGCGCGGCCTTGCTTGGTGAGATGCACAAGCGTCAGCGGCTTCTTGCCGGCGAATTTCTTCTCAAGCTTCACGTACCCGGCTTCTTCAAGCTTGGTGAGGTGGGTGGAGAGGTTGCCGTCAGTGGCGTTGACCTTGGCTTTGAGTTCGACGAACGGGGCGGGGGAGACGGTCGAGAGATAAGCCATCACGCCCAGCCGCAGGCGGCCGTGGATGACGTCATCAATTTCGGTGTGGTCGAAGCGGGACACGTCTCAAACCGTGGTTGAAGGCTCGCGCCGAAGCAGCATGAGGCCCGGAACGATCAGCACGACCACGCTGGCCCCGGCCGCCAGCAGATAGGCCCACGCATCGTTGAGAAAATACCAGAGCGCGGCGCTGACGGCCCAAGCGATCCAGGCGAAGGCTCGCAGCCAGCTTTGGCTGCTGACGCATCCGGTCGTGAAGAGCGCGATGCCGTACATGCCGAAGCCCGCGGCCATGATGGCGTTAGGCGCGGTCATATCGCCGGTGATCGCACCGCGGAGAATGGCGCCGATGACGACGGCGCCGATGCCGATCGCAACGCTTTGCCAGACGCTGCGGTCGGCTTTGTTTGCGAGCGATGCGCCGCCCGGAAGCGATCGGACGCGCCCGCTCAGCATGAAACAGCCGATAAAGGCGAGCACGCCGAAGCCCACCCAGATGAAGCCGATGGCGATGTTGGGGATGAAGCTCGCCAGAACAGCCCATTGGGCGGTGTAGGCAATGGCCAACAAAACGCCGAACAAGACGAGGAAGCCGCCGCCGATCAGCGGCGCCTGGCGGCCTTCCTCAGCAAGCGTGCGCGCATAGGCCAAGTCCTGCAGCATTTCTTCGCGGGTCACCGAATCGGCTCCTATTCTTCCTCGCACAGAGAACTTTGCATATCAAAGCATCCTCGTCAAGAAGCCTTTTCGTTGGCCTAGGTGGAAGGGTGGATGCTGGAGGCAGCGTAAGCCATTGACCTCAGGCGCTTTCGCCCCAACCTTGCCGCGACGGGCTCAGGGACAATGCGCGGGCTATTTCGCTACCAAACGGCAAAGGATCGGTGGTGGGCGACCGTTGAGGACGACAACGGCGCACGCGTGAACATGATGCGCAACCGCTATGAGCAAATGCGTCTTGAGCCGCCGTTCGACACGCTGCCGATCGAGGACAGGGACGGCTCGAAAAAGTCCAAGCACAGCTGATCTAGCCGCCAAAGCAGGTCGCGAGCGCGATCGCCCAGCATAGCACGATGAGCAAAGCGAAGGGACGCCACGGCGCCCGGGTGCGTTTCAAGATCGCCATTCCCGCTCCTCACCCGAAGGTGGAACGAGCCGAGAGGGCGGTTTCATCCCATGTTAAGGCGCGACTGTTGATCGTGGTCACCTTGGCGGCGGCGAGGGCGGCCTAGATGTGCGTGCGGAGATGAACCGCCATGCGTGGCCTTGGTCCTAACCTGCAGTCCGTGCTCGCCGCGATCGTGATGGTCGTGACCATCGGCGCGCTGGTGTTCTGGATCATGGGCTTGGGCCCGCGGCTGGACCCCTAAAAGAGTGACGACCTCGAAAAGAGTGACACACACACTCACGCCTTCACGTGGCGCGAACCCACCGACGGCGTCGGGTGAGTGTGTGTGTCACTCTTTTAGGGCAGGGATCAGCGTTTCAAGCGTGAGAGGCGGCTGCGTTCGATGCGGGAGCGGGGGCTTCTTATGACCGGCGAACGCATGAGATCCTTTGGGATGAGGCGCCTCTGAATGGCGAAGGGGGCGCTCTCATGAGCGCCCCCTTGCCGATGTGGTCTTAGCGAGCAGCGGCCTTGCGCGTCTTGCGCTTGGCGGTCTTGCGCTTCGCAGCCTTGCGAGCCGGCTTGCGCGCGGCCTTCTTCGTGGTCTTGCGAGCCTTCGTCGCCTTCGCCTTCTTCGCGACCTTCTTAACCTTCTTAGCCATTTTCGTTTCCTCGTTTTTACTGGTGTTGGACGTTGGTTGGATGGGAGTTGATTGACTCTCCGAATATGGTTTCTGACGGAATTTGGTTTGCGATTGGTTTCCGCAAGTACTCGCGCGAATTTTTCTGCGCGCTTGCTTTGAACACTGCGCACGTGTTGTACGATTTCGCTGCGAGCGTTGAAAACAAAGGGCCGCAGCGTCGTGTGCGCGCGCGAAAAGCCTCACGCGCGCGGATGTGCGCGGCGATACGACTGCAAAATTTTTTGCGTCTCGACGCTGGTGTAGCGCTGCGTCGTCGACAGTGATTCGTGTCCGAGCAAATCTTGGATCGCTCTGAGATCGCCGCCGTTCGTGAGCAAATGTGTTGCGAACGCATGGCGCAGAGCGTGCGGCGTGGCGCTCGACGGCAGCCCCAAACGCACGCGGAGTTCGGCCATAAGCGCTTGCGCCATGCGCGGCGTCATGGCTCCGCCGCGTGTGGCGCGAAAGAGCGGGGCGTCCGCGGTGAGCGCGTGAGGGCAGAGCGCCGCGTAACGTTCGACCGCCTCGCGAGCGGCGGCGAGCATGGGCACGAGGCGCTGTTTGCCGCCCTTGCCGTTGACGCGGAGCATGTCCGGCAGGGGGCGGTCCGCCCCCTTGAGCGCCAACGCTTCGGAGATGCGCAAGCCGGCGGCATAGAGGAGCGTGATGAGCGCTGCGTCGCGAGCGCCGGTCCATTCTTGGGAAGCGGCGAGCTGGGCGTCGGCGATCAGGCTGCGCGCGGCAGCTTCGGAAACGGGGCGCGGAAGCGTGGCTTTGAGCTTGGGTCCGCGCACCAGCGCAAGGCGCGCATTGGTCAGCCCATGGCGGCGTTCGAGATACCGGTAAAAGCTGCGAATGGCCGCTAAAGCGCGGGAAATCGAGCGATCGGCGAGCGCGTCCGGACCCTGGCGGCGGTGCGCCAGATAAGCGCGCAAATCGCGCGGTTCGAGTTCGGCGAGGTCGCGCGCGCCGGGTTCGCCGCCGAGGTGGCCCTGCAGAAAGCCCAGGAAGGCGGCGAGGTCGCGCTCGTAAGCTTCCACAGAATTGGCCGCAAAGCGCCGCTCATCGCGCAGATGCACGGTCCATTGAGCGAGCAGGGCGGCGGCGGTCATGCTAAATGGTGACACACACGCACTCATAAACGGTTGTCGACCGCCCCTCGACGGGGCGTGTGTGTGTGTCACCATTTAGCTCTCGTCAACGCTTCGCGGGCGCGACCTGCGCGAGCCAGTAATCGTAGTGATAGCGCACCTGGCCGTCAGCGAAGGTGTACTTGGGCGCGTGGGCGCGGCCGCGATGGGTGAGGAGATCGTTGGTGAGCCGCCATGGGCTCTCGCCCGTCGCGCGCGCCGTTTCAATTTCCTGTTCGAACTCGCGGCGCATGCGCATGGAGAGTTCGAGGCCAAGCTCGACGTTGGGGTAGAAGCCGTTCTCGAGGCGCGCGGCGAGCGCCTTCACGAATTGGCGATGCCGGCCTTGGTCCACCGTTGTGGCGATGAGGCCGGGACGGGAGACGCAGAGCGCATAAACGGCCGTGGCGCGGTCGCAGGTGCGCTGCGAGGTGATCCAGTTGAGTTCGTTGACGCCGAGGTCCCAGTCCCAGCGCAGCACGATCTCGTGCCAGTCGTCCGGCTCCATATGTTGGATGAGGTCGAGCAGCGTGTCGCCTTTGAGGTCGATGCCGGCGGCGCGCCATTCGTACCAGCGGCTGAAGTGAGCGCGGCGCGCGCGCTCGGCCGCTTCGTGAGCGAGCAAGTCAGCGATCAGCTGGCCGCGCGCTTGGGCGAGCATGTCGCGGAAATCCGGCTCGCTGCGCCATTGCGCCAATTGGAAATGAAAGGTTTCCGCGCGTTCGAAGCAGCAGGCGTAGAGGGCGTAAATCCGCTTCAGCGCCGGGTCGTCGAGGCGCGCGAGGTTCACGTGCTTGCCGAAGCTGCGCTGGACCAGGTCGCGGTAAGTCTTGTGTTGAGGCGGCACGAACTCGTCGGGGAGGGCGCCCTCGTACTCGCGGTAGAGCCGTGTCAGCAGCTGGGCCGGCGCGCCATTGGGTGCGAACGGCGTGAACAGCCGGTCGAAC
>DASPMA010000105.1:0-11522 GCA_035627335.1 Binatia bacterium | reverse complement strand
CATCCGTCCGCAAATCACGCGGGAGGAGGACGTGGCGACATTGATCGAAGACGTATGGCGCACGTTCCCATGCAACGACCGGGGTCAGGGCTGCGTGGTGGAATTCAGCGATCCCGATTTCGTACGCGGCCGGCGCGACGCAGTTTATTATGTGCGCGCGATCCAAGAGGCGACGCCGCGCGTCAATGGCGACAACCTGCGGCCGACGCGCGACGCGCAGGGCCGCACGACAAGCGTCAATCCGTGCTGGGGCGACTATCGCACCCCGCGCAGCGACAATTGCACAGCGGATGTGGAGGAACGTGCGTGGGCTTCGCCGATCTACGTCAACGCGCCGCGGCGGCGTTGAAGACGCCGGACGTCGCTTATTTTATCGCAGGTGCGGTCGGTATCTTGGCCGCTCTGGCAGGAGCCGTCGGCGCGCCAACATGGGAATTCGCCCATCAGCCGGCCGCCGTCGTCAATGGCGTGCCGATCCCGCGCGAAGCGCTGGCGCGCGCCGTGCTGGCGCTCGAGAACGACAGCCGAAATCCGGTGACCGAGGAGCGTGAGGCTGCGGTGCTCGAACGCTTGATCGAGGAAGAGCTGCTTGTGCAGCACGGCGTCGATCTCGGACTGGCGGAAACGGATTTCGCGGCGCGCCGCGCGCTCGTGCAATCGGTGCTGACGCTCGCAGTCGCCGAGCGCAGCGGCGCCGAGCCCCAAGAAGCGGAGTTGCGGCGCTTCTATCGCGAAAACGCAGGTTTCTTCGCGCCCGCGCCGCGCTTTTCCGCGAGCGTGGTATTCTTGAGCGCCGCGTCGCCGGCGAACGCTGAAGAGGTGCGCAGCGCATTGGCCGACGGCGCGGACGCCGATGGCCTCGGCGATCCGATGGCGATCGAGATGCCGCGCGCCGCGCTGCCCGAGAGCGAATGGCAGCGCCTCATCGGCGTCGACGCCGCCCGCGCGGCAGCGGCTTTGGAACCGGGACAAGTGTCGGCGCCGATTCCAGTCAGCGGCGGCGTGATCGTCGTGCGCGTCAATGGCTTCGCCGCGGCGCCAGCGCCGGCGTACGAAGAGGTCGCGGCAGAGGTCCGCGCGGAGTGGGATCGCCGCGCCGACGAAGCGGCAGCGCGGGATTATCTCGAACGCCTGAAGCGCCGCGCACGCATCGAGCGCGCGGTCGGAGCCGCGACATGAGATTGCTGCTCGCCGTCCTCGCGTTCCTCTGCGCCGCCGCCGACGTGCAAGCGCACACGCGCTCGCAATCTCAATCGCGTTGGATAATCGACGGCGAACGCATCTCTGTTCATGTCGAAGCCGACGCCGTCGATGTCACGCGGCTTTATGTGTTCGGCAGCAACGCTCCGCTTGACGCCGTCTTCGCCGAAGAGGTCGCGGACGCCTTCACGGTTCATACCAGCGGCGAAGCCTGCACGGCCAACGGCGCGCCGCGGGCGAGTCTCGTGCCCGCCGGCCGTGTGATCGCCGATTGGTCGTTCACGTGCCATGCCCAAGTTGCCGCTGTCGAAATCGAGAGCAGCCTGTTTCTGCGCGTGGCGCCTTCGCACCTCCACTTCGTCGCGCTCCGCGACGCTGAGGGGCGCAGCGCGGAAGCGGTTCTCACCGAACCGCATCCCCGTGCGGCGCTGAGGCCAAGTGCTGCGCCAGGAGTGCGGCCGATCGGCGAAACCGTGATGAGCTTCATTCCGGTGGGGGCCGAACACGTGTGGACGGGGCTTGACCACATGGCCTTCATCCTGGCGCTGGTCCTCTTCACCGCCGGCCGCTGGCGCGACCTCATCTTTGCGGCGAGCGGTTTCACGCTCGGCCACACGGCGACGCTTGGCCTTGCGGCCATCGGCGCCATCCGGCCGGACACGCTCGCCATCGAAGCGCTGATCGGCTTCACTATCGCGTTCGTTGCACTGGAGATCGGCCAGAGCGGCCCTGCACGCATGCGCGCGGTCTCCGCGCCCGCGACAGCCTTGCTCGCCGTCGCCGGTGTCGGCGCGCTTGTCGGTTTTGTTCCGATGTCGCCGCTGATCTGGTTCGGACTGGCGGCGTTCGTTTACGCCTACCCGCGCGGCTTCCCACGTGGCGCAGCGCTACTTGCGCTCATCTTCGGACTGATCCACGGCTGCGGTTTCGCCGGCGCGCTCTCCGAGCTGGAACTGCCGCAACCGCGCCTGCTCGCAGCTCTTCTCGGCTTCAACCTCGGCGTGGAGTTCGGCCAGCTCACCGTGATTGCAGGCGCCTTGCTCGTGGGCTTCGGCCTGCGCTTTGCACCTGCGCAGCTCACGCGACAAGCAGCGCCGATCGCCGGCGCAGCCTTGTTTGCGCTTGGCGCCTACTGGTTCGTCAGCCGCTTGGTCTGAATCGCGTGAGTGAAATCGCCGTGTCCCCGAACTGAATGGGCACGGTGTGCACCGGCCGTCGCGCGCGGATGGCTTCAGCTGCCGCAACAGGCAAGCCCGGCGTTTGACCAATGATGAACCAATCCGCATCGGTCGCGCCTTCGGCAGCAAGCACGAGTTCGATCTCAGCGCCCTCGCATCCACGTCCCTGGCAGGCGACGTTCGTGAAATCGATTGGTTCGCCCGTCTCGGCGAAGTTCGTCTCCACGCCGTTAACACGCACGCGAAGGGGCGAGGCCGCCACCGGAATGCGGATCGTAACGCGATAGGCGCCGTTCATCGCCAATCGGCCACGGACAACTCGCTCTTCGCCGACGCTGACCGCTATGTTCTGCAACACCGGCGCCGGAATTTGCTCCGGCTCCGCTGGCGCGGCCCATGTCTCGACCAAGTCGCCTGGAAGAATGAACTCGGGCTCGAACGCCTCGCGCAATTCGCGCGGCAGCGCGCGCTGGGCGCCGCCGGCGAGCATGTGCGCCTCGCCGTCGGTAGTATTGAGGAAGTAAGAAAGATTGAGCGGGCGCGGGCGCGCTTCGCTCATGGCCGGTGTCGCGGTCGACGTGATTACAGCGGCAATAGCCGCCGCCCCCAGTGCGATCGAAACGCCGCGCCACCGCGCCTCTCCATGCGCACCCACAATAATGCCCAGCCACGGCAGCAACAGCACCGCCGCCAGGACTGCGAACACGAGCGGCATGTCCCACCCGAGTGCGAGCTCGACGAGAAAGAGCGTCGGCGCCCAGACGACGAGCACGAGCAGCCCGGCGATCCAGCGGCCGGCGATCTCCGCTGGCTTCCACGCGAGCGAGATCAGCCAGCCGCAGGCGTAGGCGGAGGCTGGCAGCGCGAATAGAATGGAGATCCCGCTCGCAATAATCGAGGCAAGGCCACCCAAAGCCGCGAACCAGAACATCCCCGCCGCGCCCGCTTGCTGTGGGGAGCGCGCAGTGTGCGTGAACATCGCTGCGAGCGCGACGCTGACAAACGCCAGGAGGATGCTCCAAGCGCGCGTCGGTTCGGGAAACGCAAAGGCATAGTCTTCGCCTGGCCGCGCGAGGCGGATCACGAAATCCGCTGCGAAAGCCAGCACGCCGGCAGCGCTTACGGCGAGCGGCGGCGCAGCGAACGTGCGCCAGCGCGCTTCAGCGCCGCCGCGCCAGAACGCGAAAAAAGCCACAACCGCGCTGAACGCGAGCGCGGCGAGAACAGCCCAAACCGGCGCGTACACAAACGCGCGCGACGCGATGTCGGCGTAGGCCATCGGCGCTGCTGCATCGGGATCGGGGCCACGCGTCAGACGGCGCATCACAGCGATGGCGCTGTCGCCCATGTGCTGGACGCTGCGCAAATCCTGCGATGCGATCGTGTCGTGGGCGGTGTGATAATCCTCAAGCCCGTCGAGCACGGCGATGTTGACGACGTCGAGACCCGGGCGGGTAAGCGCTGTCACGTCTGTCGAATTCGGCAGCAGGCGATAGACATCGGCCATCACTGAATTCGCGACGGGGCGAGAGACCGCGCTGTAAGCCGCGACGGCGTCGGCGTTCGGCTGATTGGACTCGAAGAACACCGCAGGCCCCCGCGAGCCGCGGGCCTCGAGATCGACCAGCGACTCCACCTCGTCCATCAAAGGGCTATTGGCGAACGCGTACGCGCCCAACAGCGCCTGCTCTTCGCCGTCGCTGAACAGGAAGATCACCCGCCGCTGCAGCCGCTCGCGCGACAGCATGCGCGCGATCTCCAACCATACCGACACGCCCAATCCGTCGTCGCTCGCGCCAGGCGATGCGGACACAGAGTCATAATGCGAAACAGCCAGCACCGCAGGCGCGTCAGCTGGGCCAATGGCGAACAGAATGTTGCGCGGCGTGCCGCAATCGACCAACGGCCCGCGCGGTTGTGGCCGGCACACAAACGCCTCGCGCACGTCGGGCTGAAAGCCGAGCGCCGCGATTTCCTGCAGCAGGCGTTCGCGCACCGCGTCCTGCGCAGCGGTGTCGACGGGATGCGGCGTCTCATCTCCAAGTATCCGCACGAGCCGTTCTCTCGCCGCATGGGCGTCAAATTGGCCGGCGCGAGACTGAGCGCGCACAGGATCGAGCGATAAGGCTGAACCCGCGCCCATCAATGCAAGGAAGAGCACGCTGAAGAGCGCCAGCGTGCGGAGCCACGCGGGAAGATCTGAGAGCTTAGTCACGCATCGGCTCTAGCATGACAAAGGCGCCGGGCAACTAGCCCGCTGCGCGCTCATCGTTCGCAGCGCCGCCGGGCAGCCACTTGAAAAATGCCGGCAGCTGCTCGCGCTGAGCCGGCGGCATGTATTCGAAGTTGCGCCCGCGGTCGATGATTTCCCAAAAATCCTTGTTCTCGACGTTCTCGAGCTGCCAGCGAATTTTGCGCACCCGGTCCTCCGGCTCCTCGCGCATATCGTTGGCGATGGCGCGGGCGCGCTCTTCCTGGTTCGTGGAGAGATAATAGGCCGCGAGTTTCACCTGCGCCTTACGCACGCCCATCAGCGCCTTGTCATTGCCGCGCACGAAGGGCGGGCGGTCGAGTTCGAGAAACTCGGCGAGGATCGCCTGCTCGGCCGGCGACGACAGTTCGTTGGCCAACTGCGCCAGCGACGACAGATCGTACGCGACCGTTTCGGTGACGAAGCTCAGCTCCATGTCGAAGCTGAGCAAGCCATAATACTTCATGTGACGCACCGCTTCGGTCGCGCCCTTCATGTTGTCCTCGCGAAGCATCGACTCGGCGAGCTTCCGGTATTGGTTCAGCACATTGTAAGCGGTGCGCACATCGCGCCCGTTCAATGTGGATCGCATGTACGAATTCATGAACCGGAATACGAGATCGGTAAGTTCGCCATCCTTGGCCCGAACGGCCGCTTCCCCGATATAGCGCGTGTCGATGGCGATCACGTACGTGACGTCGCGCATAGAATTGAGCGCTTCGTTATAGATGCTGAGATACTGGCGCATCACCTTCCACTCGACCCAGGTGCGCCGCGCTTCGAGGTCGGAAAGCGATTCCGCATCCATGGCGACGAAATCCGGGTTCTGGCGGATCTGCGGGCCGATCGAGAACCACGCCTCGGTCGCGTGGGGCTTCACCTTGAGATATTCGACCGCCAGATCCTTCAGCGCATCCACAGCTGCGCTGGCGATGATCTTGTCTTTGCCTGATATCGAATTGTTGGCGATGTCCGTGAGTTCTTCGAGCGCGAACAGCGTTTCGGCCTGCGCGGTGTAGCAATCGGCCTGGTCCTGCTCCTGTGCGCCCTTGTCGGCGGTTCTGATCGCGTCCTCGCGGATATGCCGCACCAAATTCTGCGGCGCCAGAAACCAGAACACGTAGCCGAAGTACGGCATCGTGATGATGAGCCCGCCCATGGTCATGGACAGCATCACGATCAGCGTCATGCGCGGCACGTAATCGGTTTGACTGGACGCCGAAAGCCAGACGCTGGCGACGCCGGTGATCACATAATAGGCGGCGACATAGATATTGAGCCGGTCGCGCAAGAACATTCGCGCGACACCGGTGTACCGCTCCGCCGACAATTGCACGATGATGCTGACAACCGTGATGACAATGCCGAACACGGCCGTGTTGACGCCCACCAGCGTCGCCACAGCGTTGCTGACCGTGCCTGGATCGAACGTGAAATATTGCCCGAGCGGTCCGGTCGGTGCGGAATCTTCCGGTTGCGGCAGCAGATAGAAATCGGCCGCGTAAAAAAGCCAGAACACAGCGAGCGCCGCCCAGGCAAGGACGGCCGCTTGCATTGCGAACCTGCGATAGGAGTCGCTGTCGATGTTCTTCATGCGCTCGCGAACCGGTGGGCTGGACCCGCAATCGGGGGACCCGGGCGCAGCCGGCCGTATATCAGACGGCGCGCCGCAAGGCCCGCCGTACGCACCTCAGATGCCCTCGAGCCTCGACGTGACAATCCCAGCAATGATGACGGCGGCGAAGCATGCAAACATCAAAGCTGCGAATTGGGGGCCGAGTGAGGGATCAAGGTTCGGGAAGACGTAACTGAAGCTATTGATCTCGTAGATGCCTACGAGCAGGCCCGGCACCGCCAAGACCGAGGCTGCCTCGGCCCGATCCGTTTGCGCCACACCGAGCATCTTGAGGACAAGGTAAGTCACCACAAGCAGGATCGCCGGCAAGATCAGGAAGCTCCAAGACACGCCGTCCTCGCCAGGGTGGAAAACCAACTGCCCATAGAACCGGAAGGCGACGGCCACGCCGATCCACAAGAGGAAGCCGACAACGACGCGGACCGAAACCAATCCCGCGATCAGGACGGCCGCGTAGCACGCAAACATCAGGGTCGCGAATTGCGGGCCGAGCGTGAGGCTGGAATTCTCAAACACGTAGTTGAAGCTGTTGATCGCGTAGATGCCGACAAGCAAACCAGGCAACGCCATGATCGAGGCGGCTTCGCCGCGGTCAGTCTCCGCCACACGGAAAACGCGCAGGAAGAAGTGGGTGACCAGAAGCATCGCGGCCGGCAGCGTCATGAAAACCCATGACACGGCTGCTTCGGGCACGAACCGGAATACAGCCGCCACCGCGAGCCACAGCACGATGCCGACAACCATCCACTTAATGATCATGCGATCCCCTCCGCCGCCCGTAATA
Source organism: Binatia bacterium (assembly GCA_035627335.1). Taxonomy (GTDB): domain Bacteria; phylum Pseudomonadota; class Alphaproteobacteria; order Caulobacterales; family Aquidulcibacteraceae; genus Vitreimonas. Next base: position 4,473 of record DASPMA010000105.1, on the reverse strand, counting down.
TCCAGGCCCCGAAGCAGACGTTACAAGAGACTCATGTTGGCGGCAATTGCCGCCCAGGCCCTCGAAGCAACAGCCCTTAAGCGCCCCGAACCCTCAAATGATGGACGCTGATGAAGACACGCGGCAGGCGAAAAGCCGCTCTGCTCGGGTCACCTCTCTTTAGGTGCACGCGTACCGAAACCGGCGCCGGCGCGCCAATAGAAAACAGCACAATTTCAAATCATTCGCGCAGTGGTCCCACGCTGGCAAAACGAAGTGAACGTTACGCTGAGCCCACGGAATCTAAAGAGATTCATTGACGCATGGTAATCAAAAGGCGCAGTTTCGGGCCCGCGAGGATGGAGTGGCCTGACCATGACAGACGTGCTCACGAACAATGCCAAACTTGGCATCGCCGCGATGGGCGGCATTACGGTGCTAGCTGTTGCAGCGTTCGCAATAGGGACCGTGCTTCCACCCACCAGCTCGCAAATGAGCGGCACAATTGCCCCGGTCGAGCGCTATCGCAATGCGCAAGTCGGCGAAGGCGATGTGACCCTCGGCGATCAGTCCGTGCCGCAGCTGATGCAGACCGACATCTTCCATCTGATGGTCAATGATCCGTCGTTCCGCACGCTGGCTCAAGACCGAAACTTCGCCGCGCTTGCCGCGAACCCGGCGGCCCTCGCCGCGATGTCCGCCAATCCGCGGGCCTTCGCTGAACTCGCGGCCAATCCACGCGCGTTCGCTGAGCTTGCCGGCAGCGCACGGGCCCTTGGCACGCAAGATCTCGCGGCCCAGGCGGGCAACGGCGATGTTCTCGCCGCCATGTCGGCGCACACAGACGCTTTCGAAGCCCTCGCAGGACAACCACAGGCGCTCGCGGTGATCGCGGCCAATGCGCGCGCGTTTGCAGAATTGGCGGGCCATCCGCGCGCTTTCGCTACCATCGCCGCTAATCCGCGGGCGTTCGCCGAAATCTCGAATTTTGCGGCGGCGGCGGGCAACCCACGCGGCAATCCTGCGATGTCGGCGAACGCCGACGCATTTGAAGCGCTGAGCCGTGATTCCGCCGCGATGGACGCAATCGGCACGAGCGCGCCTGTTCTGGACGCGATGGCCTCGCAATCATCCGCCTTTCAAGCGCTCGCGGCCAACCGGCAAGCCTTCGAAGCTCTTGCGTCGAACTCGGGGGCTTTCGAAGCGATCGCCGCGAACGCGGAGGCTTTCCGCGCGCTGGCCGCAAACCCGGCGGCGCTCGCCGCCATGGCGGACACCGCGGTCGCGTTCAGCGCCCGTGCTTCGCAGATGGGCGCCTTGGACGCGCAGACGGCGCGGGCGCTCGCCGGCAATTCGCAGGCGTTCGCCACTCTTGCAGGTCAGCCGCAAGCGCTCGCGGTCATTGCAGCCAATGCACGCGCGTTTGCAGAACTGTCCGGCCACCCGCGGGCTCTTGCGGCGATTGCCGCCAACCCACGGGCATTCGCCGAAATCTCCAACTTCGCGGCGGCGGCGGCCAACCCGCGCGCCAACCCGGCGATGTCATTGAATGCGGATGCGTTCGAAGCGTTGAGCCGCGACTCGGCCGCCATGGACGCGATCGGCAGAAATGCGCCGGTGCTGGATGCGATGGCTTCGCAATCGTCCGCCTTCCAGGCGCTCGCGGCCAACACCCGGGCCTTCCAAGCGCTCGCCTCCAACACGCGGGCGTTCCAAGCCATAGCGGCCAACCCGCGCGCCTTCGCTGAACTCGCGGCCAACCCGCGCGCCTTCGCCGAACTCTCGGCCACGGCGCAAAGATTCCAAGCGCAGGCGGGCGCCGCGCGCGGCGTCGCCGGGCTGGACGCACGGTCGATGCAGGCGATCTCGCAGCACTCGCAGGCGTTCTCGGCAATGGCGGCCAACCCGCGCGCCTTCGCCGAACTCGCAGCCAACCCGCGCGCGCTGCAAGCGATCTCGGCGAACCCCCGGGCTTTCGCAGCGGTCGCAAGTGAGCCCGCGTTTGCGGCGCTCGCGGGCCAACCGGCCTTTGCGGCGATGGCGCAGGACGCAAGCTTCGCCAACGCAATCGGGCGAAACTAACGCTAAGTGACACGCCGCGTCTGGGGAGACGCGGCGTGTACGCTATTGTGGCGTGCTAGGTGGGGGTTGTGGGGATCCGCACGCTCTTATGCAGTGTCGCTGTTCTGACGCTTGCGCCGTTCGCTACGGCGCAAGCGCAGACGGACACAACCCCAAGCCCTTCAACCACTCAGACGCCGGATACCGTGGCGCCGCCGGTCGAGGACACGCCGCCGCCCGAGCCGCCGCCGAGCCGCGCGCCCGGCGACATTCCGCTTATCGACCTCAGCCGCATCGAAACTGAAACGATGCGTTTGCTCTATTTCGATCCAGCCGAGACCTATTTGGTCCCTTATGTCGGACGCAATTTCGAAAATTCGCTCCCCATCCAGCGGCGCATCTTCGGCTGGGAGCCATGGGAGCCGGTCACCGTTCTGCTCAAGGATTTCGGCGATTCCGGCAACGCATCGGCGCGCGCCTCGCCGAACAACGCCGTCATCCTCGACATTGCGCCGGTAAGTGTAGCCTACGACACGTTCAGCCCCGGCGAGCGTTTCTTCACGCTCAACAACCACGAAGTCACGCACGTCGCGCTGATGGACGTCGCGAACGATCGCGACAGATTCTGGCGCCGCTTCTTCGGCGGCAAGCCCTCGCCGGTGCAGGAACATCCGGAATCCATTCTCTACAATTACCTGACGACGCCGCGCACCCACGTTCCGCGCTGGTATCATGAAGGCAGCGCCGTTTTCATGGAGACCTGGATGGCCGGCGGCTTCGGCCGCGCGCAAGGCGCCTACGACGAGATGGTTTTCCGCGCCATGGTGCGCGACGACGCGCATTTCTACACGCCGGTGGGCCTCGACTCCGAAGGCATCTTCATCGACTTCCAGGTGGGTGCGAACGACTACCTCTACGGCACGCGCTTCTTCAGCTATCTGGCCAACACATATTCACCCGAGCACGTGGTGCAGTGGTTGCGGCGCGATCCCGGCAGCGAAGCGTATTACTCCTCGCAGTTCCGGCGCGTGTTCGGCCGCTCTCTGAACGAAATCTGGAATGATTGGATCGCCTGGGAGCACACTTTCCAGCGTGAGAACCTCGCGGCGGTCGAAGCCTATCCGCTCACCGAGACCACTCCGCTCGCGCAGCGCGCCTTGGGTTCTGTCTCGCGAAGTTTCATCGACCCGCGCACCGGCGACCTCATCGGCGCGTTTCGGTATCCCGGCGTGCTCGCACATGTCGGCGTGCTGTCTCGCGCCGATGGCGATATCCGGCGGCTGACCAACATCAAAGGCTCGATGCTCTATCGCGTCACGGCGCTGGCCTATGATCCCGGCACGAACACCGCTTGGTACACGACCGACAACTACGCTTACCGCGATATCATGCAGCTGGATGTCGCCACGGGGCGCGAACGCATGCTGTTGCGCGACGCCCGTATTGGCGACCTCGTCTTCAATCCGCAGGACCGGTCGCTTTGGGGCCTGCGCCATCTCAATGGGTTGGTGACCTTGGTGCGCATTCCGGAGCCGTACGAAGGCTGGAACCAGGTGCTCACCTTCCCATTCGGCCGCGTCCCGTTCGATCTCGATATCTCGCCCGATGGGCAATTGCTGTCCGCGTCCGTGGGCGAGGTGAACGGCGATCAGTCAGTGCAGGTGTTCCGCATCGCCGATCTGTTGGCCGGCGGCGCCGAGCCGTTGGCGCGCTTCGATCTCGGCGCCAGCACACCGGAAGGTTTCGTGTTCTCGCCTGACGGCCGCTACCTCTATGGCAGCGCCTACTACACCGGCGTGTCGAACATCTTCCGCTACGAACTCGCCACGCAGGAAATCGAAGCTGTCAGCAACGCGGCAACCGGATTCTTCCGCCCTATTCCGCAGGCCGACGGCTCGTTGATCGTTTACGAATACACCGGCCAAGGCTTCCGTCCCACGGTGATCCAGCCGACGCCGCTGGACGACCTCGGCACCGTGCGCTTCTTGGGCGCCGAGATCGCCCAGCGCCATCCAGTCGTCACGACATGGGCCGCGGGGTCGCCCGCCAACGTGCCGTTGGACCAATTGATTACCGATCGCGGCCACTACGTGCCGCGTGATGAGATGCGCCTCGGCGCAATGTATCCGGTGGTGGAGGGCTATCGCGGCCACGCGGCCCTGGGCTATCATGTGCAGTTCGAGGATCCGCTGCAGTTCAATCAATTGAACGTAACGCTCTCTTACTTGCCGGACTCGCCGTTCGACGACCAGGACTGGCATTGGAACATTTCGTACCACACGCTGAAATGGCGCTTCGAGTATCGCCATAACGGCGCTGATTTTTACGACCTGTTCGGTCCTACGGAGCGATCGCGCGCTGGCGACGCCGTGAGCGTCGGCTATCACCATTCGTTCATTTACGATCCGCCTCGTCAGCTCGATTTCGACGTTG
>DASPMA010000104.1:0-3484 GCA_035627335.1 Binatia bacterium | reverse complement strand
CATTCAGCTTTCTTCATAGATAGGCAGGTAGACGCTGAACACGCTGCCCTTGCCGACCACACTGTCGATGGTCATCACGCCGCGGTGGCGGTGGATAATGTGCTTGACGATGGCCAGCCCCAGTCCGGTCCCGCCTTTCTCCTGTCCTTGGTCGCGCTCCACACGGAAAAACCGTTCGCCAAGGCGCGGCAGGTAATGGCGGGGGACGCCAGGCCCGGCGTCTTCCACTCGCACATAGGCGTAAGAGCGATTGGCGGCTGCGGCCGGGGTCAGCAGCGCGATGCGGCCGGCCTCGTCCCAGCGACGGCCGGCTTGGGCCATGACATCTTCTCGATCGCCGCTGGTTCCGATCTCGATGCGGACCTCACCGCCCTCGGCGCTATATTTGATGGCGTTGTCGACCAGATTCTGGATCACTTGCGTCAACTGAAACCGTTCACCGACGACCCGCACTGGTCGCTGCGGCGCATCCAGTTGCAAGCGCACTTTGCGCTCCGCTGCGACCGCCCCGATCGCATCAATCACTTCGCCTGCGACCTCGACGAGATCGGCGCGGTCCGACGGCGGCACATGTTCGTCGAGTTCAATGCGCGAGAGCGACAGGAGGTCGTCGATCAAGCGACGCATGCGCTCAGCCTGCACCTGCATCATGCTCAAGAAGCGATCGCGATCGGCGGCGTTTTCGCGCGCGGGACCGGAAATAGTTTCGATAAGCAGCGTCAGCGAAGCGAGCGGCGTGCGCAACTCGTGACTAGCGTTGGCAAGGAAATCGGCGCGCATGCGCTCGGTGCTGATTCTCGCGGTTTGATCATGGAAAACCAGCATTGCGGCGCGGTCCGCGCCCCAGTTTACGGGCGCCACATAGCAGCGCGTGTGGCGCTCGATTTGCGACGTCGTCTCGTATTCGACCGCGCGCGACTCGCCTTCCCGGATGGCGGACTGCACGGCTTCAAGGACATCCGGGTGACGAATGATAGAGGTCAGAAACTGACCGCGCGTTTCGAATGACATTTGCCGACGCGCGGCCGCGTTCGAGCCGGCGATACGGCCTTGTTCGTCGATTAGCAGCGCAGGGTCTGGCAGCGCTTCAATCAGCGGCGTCAGTTCGCCCAGTCCAATGAGGCTGCCCTGGTCGGCGGCGCGCGGAGCAATGATGAAGCGCCGGGCTTCGCGTGCGGCCCAGAAGCAAGCGGCCGCGGCGAACGTCATCAGCAGCGCCGCCGCGGGGCTGATGGCGAAGGCCGTTAGCAGGGCGAGGGCCGCGATAGCGACGGCGGCCCAAGCCAAGAGCGGCAGGCGCTCCAGCCTCCGCCATTGCATTGCGATCGCCCGATTCATCGGTCTCAATTTAGGCCCCTATTGCGCCTGAAGCAGCACGGGCTTCGGTCAACGCATCCAAAACCATGATTGCCGGCATCCAAGGCCCGTGTCGGGGAAGCCACGACTGGTCGGGACCGCTCCAAACCTTATCGAATTTCAATACGAATTTATTGACTTTCGAGAGGGCGAGGGATAGGCAGGCCGAGCTGCGAGGACGAATGGGAAAGCGTACGCGAATCTTGATCGGACTGGGCCTCGCGGCCCTGGTCAACGCGTGCGCAGGACGCAATCTGCCGCCGGAGCCCGACTCTTACGTTGCGGCAGACGCGATCGGCGCCGAGCGCGCCGCGGAACTGGCCGCTTCGCCGGCGTCAACGTGGCTCGACGACATGAATTCGGCGGAGATGTCTCAGCTTGCGCGCGAGGCCCTCGCTGGCAGCCCGGACCTGCAGATTGTCGAAGCGCAGTATCGCGCTGCGCGCTGGCGTGCGCGGGGCGCCTTCGGCGGCAACCTTCTGCCGACCTTGGATATCGGCGTCGATGGCACGCGCGAAGAAGTCCCGACTGCGGGCGACGATCGCATCCGCACTGAATTCATGACCTCCAGCGTGATCGCGAGCTGGGAAATCGATCTGTGGGGCCGCCTGACCTCGCGCGCCCTTGCATCGGATTTGACGGCCGACGCCGCCGAAGAGGATTTGAACGGCGCGCGGCTTTCGGTTGCCGGCCAGGCGTCGCGGGCCTGGGTCGATTTGATCGAAGCGCAGCAATTGCTTGGACTGGCGCAGGAAGATCTGCAAACGCGCGAGCGCGCGCAAGATCTCACACAGCGCCGCTACGACGCCGGCATCGCGACCTCGCTCGCGCTGCGCACCGCGCGCAGCCAAGTGGCCTCGGCGCGCGCGTTCGAGGCGCAAGCGCAGGATGCATTGCTGATCGCGTCACGCCGCCTGCAGGAGATCATGGGCCGCTATCCTGACGGCACACTGCGGGCGGAAGGGGCGCTGCCTCAACTCGCCCCGCTCGCCGCCGCCGGCGCGCCTGCGGACCTGCTCGAGCGTCGCCCGGACGTGCTCGCCGCCGAAAACCGCATGCGCTCGGCCGGCTTTCGCATGCATGAAGCGCGCGCTGCGATGCTGCCGCGGCTGACGCTCACTGGCTCGGCAGGCGACACCGGCGGCAGCCTCGACAGCATCGACGACAGTGTGAACATGGTCTCCAACCTCGTCGCCGGCCTCACCATGCCGATCTTCCAGGGCGGGGCGCTGTTTTCGGAATCGCGCGCCACGGTCGCGGACCGCCGCGCCGCCGCTGCCGATTACGTGCGCACCTCAATCGCGGCGTGGAGCGAAGTTGAAGGCGCGATCAGCGCCGACCAGAGCCTCGAGACGCGCGAAGCGCAGTTTGCCATCGCGGCCGAAGAGGCGCGCGCGGCGCAAGAACTGGCCGAGCGCGAGTATTCGCGTGGCGTCGCCACATTGTTTGAATTGATCGACGCCTACACGCGCCGTATCGATGCGGAGCGCGGCCTGATCACCGCGCGCGCGGCGCGCGTCTCCAACCGCATCACCTATCACGTCGCCTTGGGCGGCGGCGCCCGAACGGGCGGTATCGACGAAGAGCGGGAACTCGCGCCATGAACAAGATGGATCTGAACATGCTGACCGAGACCGCGACCGCCTCGGACGAGGACCAGCCCAAGACGCTGTGGAGCCGGGTCAAGAAGGTGTTGATCTTCGCGGCGCCCGTTGCCGTGTTCGCCCTTGTGGCGGGGTTGTTTATCGTGATGTCGGTGTTGCGGCCGCGTCCCGAAGAAAAGAACGCAACGCCCCATCCGCCGGCGGTTCAGTTCGCTGTCGCGCATGCGCGCCCGACCACGATCACCATTAACGTGCAGGGCGAAGCACGCCCTCGCTTTGAAGCGACGCTCGCCGCGCAAGTGGCCGGGCGCATCGTTTGGGTGAGCCCGAAGTTTGCCGAAGGCGGTGCGTTCGCGGAAGGAGAAGCGCTCGCCCGCGTCGACGGCGCCGATTATCAACTCGCGGTCGTGCGCGCACGCAGCCAAGTGGCGCAAGCCGAGGAGGCGCTCGCTCGGGAAGACGCGGAAGCCGAACTGGCGCGTCAGGATTGGCAGGCGCTGGGCCGCGGCGAGCCGCCCCCGCTG
>DASPMA010000103.1:0-2165 GCA_035627335.1 Binatia bacterium | reverse complement strand
GCGGCTCACCGCTGGCGCATTGCCACAACACGTGACGTTGGATGTCGGCGGACGCGCGCTGCTCGTTGAACGTGAAGCGGCCGGCGTAGCGCGCTTTTCGTTTGACGAACTCTGCGCGCGGCCGCTGGGGCCGGCTGATTATCTCGAAATCGCCGAGCGCTTTCACACCGTGCTGCTGGAGAACATTCCGCGCTTGTCCCCCTCAAAGCGCGAGGAGGCAGCGCGTTTCCGTATTCTGATCGATGCGCTCTACGAAGCCAAAGTGAAACTGGTCGCGAGCGCCGACGCGCAACCGCACGAACTCTATCCCGCCGGCGACCAAAGCTTCGAATTCGAACGCACCGCGTCACGTCTGATGGAAATGCGTGGTGAAGCCTACTTGGCGTTACCGCGGCGCGATACGGAATGGAGAAGCGGGCTGGTGGATTAGAGGCCGAATGACTTGCGTGCGGCTGTGTGGTAAGTTCTCCACAAAGGCGGGCGCTCATGAGAACCTTCATCATCAGTCCGATCGGCCAGCCAGGCACGCCGGCGCGCGATCACGCCGATGACGTTTTCGAATGCGTGATTGCGCCGGCTCTTCAAAAGACGGGCGTCTCCGGTCACCGTGCGGATCACGTCAAAGACGTCGGCCGCATCTCGGAGCAGATGTTCAACGACATCCTCGGCGCGGATTTCTGCATCGGCGTGCTGCACGGGTTTAACCCGAACGTCTTCTACGAGATTGCTGTCGCGCACAGCGCCGGCATTCCGGTGATCCTGCTCTGCGAGAAGGGCGTGGTGCCGCCATTTGATCTGAAAGACGAGCGTGTCTTTCATTATGATCTCAGCCCTCGCGCGATTAGCCGCGGCGACAATCCAAGGGCGCTCGCCGAGCTGATCGAGAACGTGCGCAAGCTCAAGGGAAAACGCATCGTTCCATTTGGCGACAACTTGACGCCGCTTAATGGCGCGCCGATCGGTGCGGATTTTCAGGTCAAGAAGGAGAACATCGCTGCGGCCAGCGTCTGGACCAACATGATCGATGCGGTTGAGCGGCGCTTCTACGTTTCAGCCATTGGGCTGACGGGTTGGAAGGGCATCCTGGGCATGAAGGAGAGCCTGATCGGACTGGGTCAGCGCGGCTGCGAAGTGCGCATCCTCACCATGCACAGCGCCAATCCGGCGCTGCCCATGATGCTGAATGCCGACATCACTACCGGCGACAAGGATTCGCTGACCAAGCGGGTAGACGGCGTCAGAGAGTGGTTTTCGGAAACTCTGAAATCCAATCCACGCGCTTCGGTGCGGGCCATCAGAAACGGCGCGGCGATGCAGCAGATCATCGTCACCGACGATACACTGAGCTGGTCGCCCTATCTCTTTTCCGCAAACACCATGCATTCGCCGCGACTTGAGTTCCGGTCGAGTTCGCCCTTATTCGGCGCCATTCTCGGCGAGTTCGAGGCGCTATGGGACGCCAACGCGGACTGATGGCTAACTCAGCGGATTGGCCGGCGGCGACGGATCGGGCAGGGGGATGAATTCCTGGTTGTCGGCGTCCGGCAGCTTCATGCGGCCGGCGCGCCAATCGGCTTTCGCCTGCTCGATGCGGTCCCTCGACGACGAGACGAAATTCCATTCGATGAAGCGCGGACCAAGCGGCTCGCCACCGAGCAGCATGACGGTCGCGCCGCGGTCGCTGCGCACGACGCTTGGCGCGCCGTCGGCGAACACGATCATCTGCCCGGCGCGATAGGTCGCGCCTTCGCACTCGACTTCGCCTTCGGCGACATAAGCGGCGCGCTCTGAATACTCGTTCGGCGCTTCGACAGCGCCGCCGGGCGCGATTTCGCAATGCAGGTAGAAGATCGGTGAGAACGTCTTCACGCCCGCATGCGCGCCGAAGGCTTCGCCGGCGACGAGACGCCAGCGCAATCCCGTTTCATCACCGGAGGGCAGATCCGCGCCCTCGTGGTGGTGGAAGGACGGATCGGTTTCTTCGTGCTCCGCCGGCAGCGCGACCCAGGATTGGATGCCGTGCATCGGACCGCCTTCGGCGCGAAGCCGCTCGAAGCGTTCGGAATGCGTAATGCCGCGGCCGGCCGTCATCCAGTTCACCTCGCCGGGGCGGATGTCCTGCGTGAAGCCAAGGCTGTCGCGATGCGTCATCTCGCCTTGGAAAA
>DASPMA010000102.1:0-3455 GCA_035627335.1 Binatia bacterium | reverse complement strand
TCGGCGCCGGCGCTACGAGCGGCGGCGCCATGGACGCGTCCATGGCGTCGGCGCCGGCGCTACGAGCGGCGGCGCCATGGACGCGTCCAACCTGCTGAAGCCGGCGCTGCAATCGGGCCAGCTGCGCTGCATGGGTTCGACCACGTACAAGGAATACCGCCAGCACTTCGAGAAGGATCGCGCTCTCGCCCGGCGTTTCCAAAAGATCGACGTGAACGAGCCGTCCATCCCGGACTCCATCAAGATTTTGATGGGCCTGCGCTCGTATTTCGAAGACTATCACAAGGTGAAGTACACCGACGACGCGATCAAAGCGGCCGTCGAACTTTCCTCGCGCCACATGGGCGACCGCAAGCTGCCGGACAAAGCCATTGACGTCGTCGACGAGGCCGGCGCCTCGATGATGCTGCTGCCGCAGAAGGACCGGAAGAACGTCATCGACGTCGCGGAAGTAGAGGAAGTCGTCTCGCGCATGGCGCGCATTCCCCCAAAGTCGGTCTCGAAGAACGACGCCGAAGCTTTGGCCTCGCTCGCCAATGACCTGAAGCGCGTGGTGTTCGGCCAGAACGATGCGATCGATCAGCTCGCGGCCGCCATCAAGATGGCGCGCGCGGGTCTGCGCGAACCGCAAAAGCCGATCGGCTCTTACTTGTTCGCGGGCCCCACGGGCGTCGGCAAGACCGAAGTGGCGCGCTCGCTCGCCAACATCATGGGCATCGAGCTGCTGCGCTTCGACATGTCCGAATACATGGAGCGCCACACGGTCTCGCGTCTGATCGGCGCGCCTCCGGGCTATGTCGGCTACGATCAGGGCGGCTTGCTCACCGACGGCGTCGATCAGCATCCGCACTGCGTGCTCTTGCTCGACGAAATCGAGAAGGCGCACCCGGATCTGTTCAACATCCTGCTGCAGGTGATGGACCACGGCTCGCTCACCGACGCGAACGGCAAGAAAGTCGATTTCAGGAACGTGATCCTGATCATGACCACCAACGCCGGCGCGGCCGACGCGGCCAAGCAGGGCATCGGCTTCGGCCGCGGCAAGAAGGACGAGGAGAACGAAGAGGCGATCAAGCGGCTCTTCACGCCCGAATTCCGCAACCGCCTCGACGCGTCGATCCACTTCAACGGCCTGCCGCCGGAAGTGGTTCGCAACGTCGTGCAGAAGTTCATCATCCAGCTCGAAGGCCAGCTGGCCGAGCGCAACGTGCAGATCGAAATCACCGACAAGGCGGCCGATTGGCTGGCGACGCGCGGCTATGACGAAAGCTTCGGCGCACGTCCGCTGGCGCGGCTCATCCAGGAGCAGGTGAAGAAGCCGATGGCGGACGAACTCCTGTTCGGCAAGCTGAAGAACGGCGGCATCGTCAAGATCGACATCGATCCGGCCGATCCGGACAAACTGAAGTTCAGCTACCACCCGGAACAGCGCGGCCTGCTCAGCTTCGGCAAGAAGCCCGAAAAGGCGTAAGCCGTCTCCGCCCCTTGTGGGCGGAGACAGACCTGAGCGTAGCGAAGGTCAGAGGCGGGGTTCCGGCTCCGCATTCTGAAGATTCCGCGCCAGCACCCCTCACCTGCGTTTGCTCACGCAAACGCTGTCCTCTCCCACAAGGGGACAGGCGCAAAAAAGAAACGGCGGCTCTGCTCAGGGCCGCCGTTTTGCTATGCTGACGCCGAGGAGGACCAATGGCTCAGCATTCTTGTCCCAAATGCCAGTCTTCGATGAAAGAAGGCTTCGTCATCGATCACACTTACGGCTCGCGCGGCGTGAGCACGTGGATCGAGGGCGCGCCGGAAAAGAGCATCTGGGTCGGCGTCAAACTCAGCGGCAAGAAGACGTTTGAGGTGGCGACCTGGCGCTGCACGCGATGCGGCTATCTGGAGAATTATGCGACCACCGAAGGCAAAGTCAGTGCCTGGTCTTAGGTTCAGCGCGGCGCTTCTCCTCGGCGCTTGCGCGACCGCTTCAGCGCAGACCGCCCCATTGCCGATGGCGCTGTGCGCGGGCTGGCAGGGCGAGCGCGTGTGCGAACTCCTGCAGGAAGACGCGCAGATCCGCGTGCTCCGCTGCACGTTCCCGCCGGGCGTGGGGCACGAGCGGCATTATCATCCGCCGCACTTCGGCTATGTGCTCTCCGGTGAAAGCGTGATGCGCATCACGACAGACGCTGGCGTGGCTGAGCGCCCGGTGCGCGCCGGCGGCTCATTCTCGAATGATACGGAGATCGTGCACGAAGCGCTGAACATCGGCAGCGAGACGACGACATATCTAATCGTCGAGAGGAAGTACGCGGATCAGCGTCCTCCTGCGGCGGTAGCCCCGGGGCTCTGCGCGGACTGATTGCGACTAACGGGCGGATAGCTCGGACGAACGGCACATCCGCGTCTCCTTTTTGAGGCATCCTTCAAGCCAAGGGAAACGCGCATCGGCGCGCGAGAGCGCCTGCGCGACGGGAGGATCACATGCTTACACGGCGCGCTTTCGCCGCTCTGGCTTCTGTTTCGGCTTTGGCCACGCAGGCAGCCGCGCAAACCACCGTGGACGCCCGACGCGCTGAGGTGGAAGCGCTGCGGCGTTTCGCGGAAACGACGCATCCCCGCGGACGCGAAGCGGTGGGCGACGCCGATTGGCGCGCGCGCTGGGATGCGCTCGCAGCGGAGGCGGATGCGCTCAGCATTGGGACATATTTCATCCGCACGCGCCGCGCGCTGGCGTGGTTCAAGGACGGGCACACGACCACATTGCCGTTCGAGTTCATGGGTGCGCCGCCGGAAGGCGACTTCCAGCTGAGCCTGCCGATCCGGGCGCGCGCGTTTCATGACGGCGTCTATGTCAATGCGGCGAAAGATGAGGGCGCGGCGTTGAACGGCGCCCGCATCACGCGCATCGGCGGTATGGCTACAGTGGCGCTCATGCGCGCTATCGCCGAGCAATGGCCGGGGAATGACGCTTGGGCGCATCGTTGGTCGGGTTATCACTTCACGTCACCGGCGCTGCTGCAGGGATTGGGCGTCGTGCCTTCGGCTGGCGATCCGATCCGCGTGGAAGCGATGCGCGGCTCGCGCCGCATCCGCGCCACGTTGCGTCCGCGACAAGGCGCGGGCGCAGATCTCGTCGAAATGGAGCGCACGCCGTCGCGGCGCGAAACGTGGGAGCGACAGGCGGGCATCGGCAATTACGTGCGCATCGAAGGGCGCGCGGTTTACATCAGCTGCAACGACATGAATGACGTCGAAGGCAAGACCTTCGCCGATTTCACGCGCGAATGTTTCGCGGCGATGGACAACGCCGATACCGATCGGCTCATCTTCGATGTGCGCCGCAACGGCGGGGGCAACAATTTTTGGCCCGAAGCGCTGCGCAAGCGCCTCCTGCGCTCGCGCTTCAACCGGCCGGGCGGGCTCTACGTGCTGACCTCGCCCTTCACGTTCTCGGCGGCGCAAAACCCGTCGAC
>DASPMA010000101.1:0-5996 GCA_035627335.1 Binatia bacterium | reverse complement strand
TGGGTCGCCGCCGCCGGACTGCCGCTCTACGTGGCGCTGTTCGGCCGCGACACGCTGACGGCGTCCTGGGAGGCCGCGCCGCTTGGGCCGGAGCTGATGCTCGGCACTTTGCCGGAATTGGTCGAGTGGCAAGGCAGGCGGCAGAATGCGTGGCGCGACGAAGAGCCCGGGCGCATGCTGCATGAAGCGCACACCGGCCCGCTCTCGGCGCTCAACTACATTCCGCAGGGCCGCAACTATGGTTCGGTGACGACGTCAGGCTTCTTTCCGTTCGTGGTCGCCCAGCTTTGGCACTGGATGGCCGACAAGGAGATGATCGCACCCTACGTCGAGCCCGCGATCGCCGCCTTGAAATGGCTCGATGATCGGTGCGACGGCGATCATGACGGTTTCTGCGCCTATCGCACCAAGTCGGAGCAAGGCGTGGAGAACCAGGGCTGGAAGGATTCCGGCGATGCCATCGTGTACGAGGATGGTTCGCAAGTGAAGCCGCCGATCGCGACATGTGAGGAGCAGGGCATCGTCTACGCGGCAAAGGCTAACCTCGCCGAAGTGCTATGGTGGCTGGGCCGCAAGGACGAAGCCAAGCAGCTGCTTCACGAGGCGGGCGAGCTAAAGAAGCGCTTCAACGAAGCCTTCTGGATGGACGACGAAGGCTTCTTCGCCATGGCGCTCGATTCGCAGCGCCGGCAAGTGCGGTCGATCGGTTCGAATGCGTTGCATTGTGTCGCGACCGGCATTGCCGACAAACATTTGATCCAGCGCGCCATGCAACGCTTGCTTGCGCCAGACATGTTCACCGGCTGGGGCGTCCGCACGCTCTCGTCTGAACACCCGGCGTATAATCCGTACTCTTATCATCGCGGCACGGTCTGGCCCGTTGAACACGGGCCGTTTGTGGTGGGCGCGTATCGTTACGGCCTGCACGACGAGGTCGAACGCGTATGCCGGGCGCAGTTCGAAGTGGCGAAGTTTTTCGATCACCATCGCCTGCCCGAATGCTTCGCCGGTCATCAGCGCGACGAGGAGCATCCGTTTCCCGCGCTTTATCCGGCGGCGAACTCACCGCAAGCCTGGTCGGCGACGACCGTTTACACCTTGCTGCAAGCGATGCTCGGGCTGCAGCCCTATGCGCCGATGCGCACGCTATTCGTCGATCCGTTCCTGCCGCCCTGGCTGCCGGAGATCACGATCAGCGGCATGCGCATCGCCAATGCGGTGATCTCGCTGCGCTTCTTCCGCAAGAAGAACGGCCACACGGATTATGAAATTCTCGATCAACGCGGTGTGCTCATAGTCGTGCGTCAGCCCAGCTATTGGTCGCAGACCGCGACTTTGGGCGAGCGTATCGGCGACATCCTCACCACGCCATTCCATTGAGGCTTGCGATGGGCGGCTCCTCTCGCTCCGTAGTCGTCACCGGCGGGACAGCTGGCGTCGGGCGCGCGATTGCGCTGCGTTTTGCGCAAGGGGGCGACCGCGTCTGCGTCGTCGGCCGGGCGCAGAGCGGCGTGGACGCGACCGTGCGGGAGATCGAAGCGACAGGCGCGGAGGCGTTCGGCGTCGCGGCGGATGTCAGCGAATGGCAATCGCTTTTCAATGTCGCCGATCAGGTGGCTGAGCGTTGGGGCGGCATCGATGTGTGGGTCAACAATGCGATGGTGACCATGTTCGCCCCTGTCGCGGAAATGACGGGCGAGGAGTACGAGCGCATCACCGGCGTCACTTATCTTGGCTACGTCTATGGCACTATGGCCGCGCTGAAACACATGCGAGCGCGCAAGCGCGGTGTGATCGTGCAAATCGGCTCCGCGCTCAGCTACCGAGCCATCCCGCTGCAGTCGGCGTACTGTGGCGCCAAGTTCGCGGTGCGCGCCTTCACGGATGCGCTGCGCAGCGAACTCATCCACGACGGGAGCAACGTCCGGCTCACCATGCTGCAGCTGCCTGCTATAAACACGCCGCAATTCAATTGGGCGCGCAATCGTATGGGCGGCGCGCCGCGCCCAGTGCCGCCCGTGTTCGAGCCTGAACACGTCGCCGATATCGCGTTTAAGGCCGCAAGAGATGCGCCGCGCGAAGTCTGGATTGGTTGGCCGACGCTCAAACTGATTGCAGGCGCAATCGCCGTGCCGGGCTATCTCGACCGTTATCTCGCCAAGGCTGGCTATGAAGGGCAGGTGACGCGCGAAACGGAAACAGATCCTGAAGGCAATCTATTTGAAGCAAAGCCTAGCGGCCACGCGGCGCGCGGTCGCTTCACGCACGAAGCCAAGCCTGCGCCGCCAGCGTTTAATCCTACGATCATCAGCGGCGGGATCATGCTCGGAGCGCTCGTGGCCGCAGCGTTTCTCCTCGCGTTGGGAGACTAGCATGCTTAACCCGCGCTAACTTTGCTGAAGCTGAATTTACCATGAAAATCAGCACATAAGCGCGCTTCTCTCATCATGCCTTAACCGCGACGCGTTTCATTATGACACTCCGCACTAAGCGCAGAAAAAGCGCTGGGCGGGCGTTGTCGGTTGGTTGAGGCGCGTATGGCCCGGGTGGCGGTGCTTCTTGGGGGCTTGAGCCCCGAACGTCCCGTGAGCTTGGTCTCCGGGCGCGATTGCGCGGCGGCGCTGCGCAGGCTCGGTCACGAGGTGATCGAGATCGATCCGCAAAATCCAGGTTGGATCGCGGAGCTCAGGGACACGCATCCTGACAAAGTTTTCAACGCTCTGCATGGCGAGTGGGGTGAAGACGGCCGCACGCAAGGCGTGCTCGACTATCTGCAGCTCCCGTACACGCACTCCGGCATGCTCGCCTCCGCGATCTGCATGGACAAGGACAAATCCAAGGCGATCTTCGCCCAGGCCGGTCTGCCTCTTGCCAATGGCAAGCTGATGAACCGCAAGGATGCCGCGAAGGCCCATCCGATGCCCGCGCCGTATGTGGTGAAGCCGAATGCGCAAGGCTCGTCGGTCGGCGTGTTCATCGTGCGTGAAGGGGCCAACCGCCCGCCCGAGCAATTGCTCGATCCCGACTGGACCTTCGGCGATGACGTGCTGGTCGAGGAATTCATCGACGGCAAGGAATTGACGGTCGCTGTCATGCACGACCGCGGCGCGCTTGCGGTGACCGAGATCTTGCCCAGCGGCGAATGGTACGATTTCGACGCCAAGTACGCCGAAGGCGGTTCGCGCCACGAAGTGCCGGCCAAGATTCCGCAAAGCGTCGCCGACCAGCTGATGCGCGCCGCCGAAGCCGCGCACCACGCGCTCGGCTGCCGCGGCGTGACGCGCAGCGATTTTCGCTACGATCCCAAGCGCGATCGTATCGCGCTGCTCGAAGTCAACAATCAGCCCGGCATGACACCCACCTCGCTCGTGCCCGAACAAGCGGCGCATGTCGGCCTGTCCTATGACGACCTTGTTGGCTGGATCCTGGAGGATGCGTCATGGCCGCGGTGAGAGCACGCCGCGGCGGGCGCCTGCCGCCGGAGCCGCCCCCGCGCGGTCGCCGCCGTAAGCCGGCGCCAGTCGTGCCGGCGTACGAGAGCATGCCGCGCATTGCGCGCATCAAGTTAAGCGGCGGCCTCACCGGCGATGACGTCACGGTGTCCGGCAAGAGCCTCGCGCTCGCGCTGACGGGCGCTGTCTTCTTTCTCGGCGCGGGCGTTGCTGGCGCCGCCTGGCTGGGCTCTTCGCTGTTTGACGCGAGCGAAGCCTTCGCGCGCAGCGCCGACGGCGTTGTTGCCAGCGCCGGGTTCGAGATCGACGCGATCGAAATTGCCTCCATGCCTAATGGGCCGTCGCTGACTGACGCCCGCAAAGCGGAAGTGCGCAACCTCATTGTGCCGGAGGGACGCCACTCTTTGCTTGCGCTCGATCCGTCGGAAGTGCAGGCGCGTGTTGAAAGTCTCGACTGGGTCGCCGGGGCACGGGTGCGCCGCCTATGGCCGTCGACGCTCGTTGTCGAAGTCGAGCGCCGGCAAAGCTACGCGCGTTGGCTCGAGAACGGCCAGGTCACCGTAATTGACGCAAACGGCGAGCGTCTGCTCACCGAGCGCGCCGCTGATCATCCCGAATTGCCGCTAGTCGTCGGCTCAGGCGCCGGGCCTGCCGCGCAGCCGTTGCTGATCGCGCTCGAAGAATTGCCGCAAGTACGCGAGCGCCTCAAAGCGATGGCGCGCGTTGGCGACCGCCGCTGGAACGTTGAACTTCAAAATGGCGCGCTGATCGCGCTGCCGGAAGAGGGCGCCGTTGAAGCGCTGGCGCGACTCGAGACGCTGCAAGCTGAATATGCGCTGCTGGATCGTCCGCTGGCGCAGCTTGACCTGCGCGCGCCGGGACGACTCGCGGTGCGTGTCCATCCTGAACTGGCCGGCGGCGTGCGTCCGCTGCTGGGAGGCGCATGATGAGCGCCGCCCGTCAGCATGCCGAGGAGCAAGAAGTCCTTGAACTCCGCACGCCCATTGCGCCGCTTGTCGCCGCGCTCGATGTCGGCGTCTCCAAAACTGTTTGCCTCGCCGCGCGCCGCGATCCGGTGCTTGACCTTCATCCCGAGCGCCCGCTGCGGGTGCTGGGTGTGGGCCACCAGACTGCGCCGGCCATCGCCAGCGGCAAGCCGGCTGATTTCGATGCTTGTGCGCGCTCGATCCAGGTTGCGGTCGAAGAAGCGTCTGCGATGGCCGGCGCGCCGATCAAGCGCGTGGTCGCTTCTTATTCCGGCCCCGGCGTCAACGCACAGATCGTCCGCGGCGCGGCGCGCGTCAAAGGGCCGTTTATCGTCGCGCGCGACATCGACAACGTCATTAACGCTGCCATGCAATCCGCGCCGACGCCGCAGCTTTCCTTCCTGCACGTCGAGCCGCTGCGCTACTCCATCGATGACGGCGAAGCGATCGCTGACCCGCTTGGCCAGCCCGGCAAGATGGTGGCGGTCGACGCGTGCATCGTCACTGCGCCGACCGAAGCGCTGAACGCGCTCAGGGCGTGCATCCGGCAGGCTGGCGTTGAAGTAGAAGAATTGATCGCGGGGCCAAGAGCCTCCGCGATGGCGGTGCTGTCGCCGGAAGAACGCGAGGAGGGCGCGCTGCTTGTCGATCTCGGCGCCGGCTCGATCGGCTTGGCCGCGTTCGCGGGCGAGGGGCTCGTGCACTGCGAAACTATTTCCGCCGGCGGCGTGCGGCTGACGCGCGACCTGGCGCAGCGCCTGAAGACAACGTTTTCCGCGGCGGAGCGGGTGAAGCTGCACTTCGGCGCTGTAGGCCAAGCGTGCGATCCGCGCGAAGCCGTGCAGGCGCCGAAACTCGGTTCGGATGGACGCCTTGAAGCCTCAACAACTTTGCGCGGCGTGATCGTCGAAACGCTGACGCCCCGTCTGTACGAAATGCTGTTGACGGCGCGCGCACGCTTGAACAAAGCCGGGTTCTCCGGCGCCAACGGTCCGCAACGCGCAGTGTTGGTCGGTGGCGGCGCCATGATCCCCGGCGTGCGCGATCTCGCGGTGGAAGCGCTCGGCATGCCGGTGCGGCTCGGCCGGCCGTTCGAATTGTGCGGCTTCGATCACGGCGAAGCTGGTCCGGCATACGCCGCGGCTGCCGGCATGCTGCGCTATCGCCTTGACGCGCCGGCGCTTGAGGAAGTCGACGACAACTTCCATCCAACGCTCGCACAAGCCACCGCCGCGATGCGCAACGCCGTGCATGGCGCCTGGGCCTGGCTGCGCGAAAACTTCTGAACAACCGGGAACCGGGCGCTCGGACCAACATTCCGTCCTCGCATACGGCTGCCGCTCACCGTATGACTGCGTTCGCCACTTCACGCCGTCGCCACAATCATGCTTGCCTGAGCGCGAGGGACGTTGGTGATGGAGCTGGCGCGCCATGCGCGCGAGGGTGCCCCGTTGTACGATGTTGGCTTCCCCTTTCCGCGGTCTTGGCTTTACGGCATCGGCGGGTTCATCGTCGTTGCCGCAGCCTTCGCCATCGGCGTCGTCATCGCCGGTAGCGG
>DASPMA010000100.1:0-6332 GCA_035627335.1 Binatia bacterium | reverse complement strand
GGCGTGCCGCCGCATCGCTATCTGCTGACGCGGCGCATCGAGCGCGCCAAGGCGCTGCTGCGCGACACCGATCGGCCCATCATCGACATCATGCTCGAAACCGGCTGGCAAAGCCTCGGCACGTTCGGCCGCGTCTTCAAGGACGTCACCGGCGAACGCCCCACCGAACTGCGCGCGCGCGAGCAGGCCACGGCGCATGAGCTCGCCCAAGTGCCGCATTGCTTCGTCAGCGCCGCCCATCGGCCCAATCTGAAGTCAGCAGTTTCGGAGAAGCGCCGCCAGGAGGGCGCGGTTAAGAAGGATCCAGACAGCAACGAATAAGTCTGGAGACGGAAATGGCAGGCATCAGCGTCATCGGCCTCTACGTGAACGACCAGCAAGAGGCGCTCGACTTCTACACCAGTAAGCTCGGCTTCCAGGTCGCCGCCGACCACACTAACGGCAACTACCGCTGGCTCACCGTGAAACTGCCGGACCAGCCCTTCGAGCTCGGCCTCTTCCTGCCGCAAGAACCCGTGCTCGACGCCGCGACCGCGCAGACCATGCGCGAAATGGTGGCCAAAGGCGCCATGCCGCCGCTCGTGCTTACCGTCGACGACTGCCGCGCCACCTACGACGCGCTCAAGGCGAAAGGCGTGGAGTTCACGCAAGAACCGATCGCACGCTATGGCGGCGTCGACGCCAACTTCCGCGATCCGTCCGGCAACGCCTGGAAAATGGTGGAAGGCAAGTGAGATGTATGCAGGTTTTATGCATCCGCCGGCGCAGGAGATTCGCTTGAACAAGTTCATCCGTCAAAGCCATCGCTGGCTCTCGATCATCTTCACGCTATGCGTGATCGCCAACTTCGTGGCGATGGCGTTCGGCCCGGTCCCGGCGCTGATCACGTATTCGCCTCTGCTGCCGCTCTTCCTGATGCTGCCCACCGGCCTCTACATGTTCTTCTTGCCGTATTTCCCCAAGAAGCGCGCGGGCGCCTAAGCGATGGTTGCCGCCAAAAAGAAAACCGCGAAGAAGGCGCCGACCAAACCGCGCCTTCTGTCCGGCGGCAATCCGCAAATCGCCAAGGGCTACGGCGACGCACCCATAAAAGCATACATCGCCGCCGTGCCCGATTGGCGGCGCGACGTCGTCAAGCGCATGGACGCAATCATCACGCGGGCCGTGCCCGGCGTGAAGAAAGCCGTGAAATGGAATTCGCCGCTTTATGGAATGGAGGAGGGCCTCTGGTTCCTCTCCGTCCACGTCTATGCGCGCTATGTGAAGGTGACCTTCTTCAAAGGCGCGTCGCTGAAGCCGCCGCCCGAAGGCAAATCCAAGTATCCGCAAATCCGCCACTACGACGTTCACGAAGGCCAGCTCGACGAGAAACAGTTCGCCGCCTGGATCAAACAAGCCAGCAAACTGCCTGGCGAGAAGATGTGAGAGCCATGAAGAAAGCCGTGAAGAAAACCGCCGCGAAGAAGGCCGCCTCCAAAGACTGGCGCCGCGAAACGATCGCGCGCATGCGCACGCTCATCCAGGAAGCGGCGCCCGGAGCGACCGAAGAAGCCAAGTGGAAGAAGGGCGACAATCCCGCCGGCGTCCCCACCTGGTCGCAGGACGGCATCATCTGCACCGGCGAGACCTATAAGGACAAAGTGAAGCTCACCTTCGCCCGCGGCGCATCACTCGCCGATCCCGCCAAGCTCTTCAACGCCGCCGACACCGGCGCCACCCGCCGCGCCATCGACATCCGCGAAGGCGACAAGCTCAACGAAAAAGCCTTCAAGGCGCTGGTGAAGGAAGCCGTCGCCGCGAACTGCGCGAAGAATCCGGCGAAGAAAGTCGCTGCGAAGAAAACCAAGCGCGCGTAGTAAAGCGCGATGCAACACGCTTGCCGACTCCCCGCCCCCTTGCAGGGCGGAGTTGGGGGTGGGGGTAACGGCGCTGTTCTCTCCGGAGAGGCTGCCGCCCGTACCCCCCTCCCCGACCCTCCCCCGCAAGGGGGGAGGGAGTCGCCATGACGTCAAACATCACGCACGCGCCCTGGCTCAAAGCCAAGGAGACGCAAGCGCTCATCGCCGCGCTCGACGCCGCGCGCGCCGGCGGCTCCCGTTTCGTCGGCGGCTGCGTGCGCAACACGGTGATGGGCCACGAGGTCGATGACATCGACATCGCCACCCAGCTGACGCCGGACCAAGTCACAGAAATCTGCACCAAGGCCGGCTTCGCCGCGCATCCGACCGGCATCGAGCACGGCACCGTCACTGTCGTCGTCAATCACAAACCGTTCGAGGTCACCACGCTCCGCCGCGACGTCAGCACAGACGGCCGCCGCGCCACCGTCGCTTTCACCGAAAGCTGGGAGGAGGACGCCCAGCGCCGCGACTTTCGCATCAACGCGCTCTACGCGGACGCGCAAGGCGCAATCCACGATCCCACCGGCGGCGGCCTCGACGATGCACGCGCCGGCCGCGTCATTTTCATCGGCGACGCGCACCAGCGCATCAAGGAAGACTATCTGCGCATCCTGCGCTTCTTCCGCTTCAACGCCTGGTACGCGCGCACGCCGATCGATCCGCAAGGCCTGCACGCCTGCGCTGATCTCGTCGCGGGGCTCGATCAGCTTTCGGTCGAGCGCATCTGGAAGGAAGTGAAGAAGCTGCTCGCCGCGCCCGACGCGCGCGCCGCGTGGGAAGGCATGAAGGCCATCGCAGTCCGCACGCGCGCTTTGCCGGAAATGGCGAACGAAACGCGGCTCGACGCACTGATGAGGCTCGAGGCCGATCTCATGCTGCCGGTCGATTCGATGGTGCGCGTCGCCGCATCGCTCGCAGACCAGCAAAGCGCCAAAGTGCTCGCCAACCGCCTAAAGCTCTCCAACGAAGAACGCGACCGCCTCGTCGCGGCGCTCGGCGACGACGAAAAGATCACCTCCTTCATGTCGCTGCGCGAAATGCGGCGCGCCATTTACCGGATCGGCAACGAAGCCTTTCGCGATCGTGTCATGTTGGCCTGGGCCGCATCGGGCGGCGGCAAAGCGCAGCAATGGCGCGCGCTGGTCGCGCACGGCCAGATGTGGACGCCTCCAAAACTGCCGCTCACCGGTGATGAAGTGATGGCCGCCGGCGTGCCCGCCGGCCCGAAGGTCGGGGTCGTCATGCGCGAAGTCGAAGCCTGGTGGATCGACGCGGACTTTCCAGACGACAAGCTGAGCGTGATCGAGCGGCTGAAGGCAGTGGCGCAAGGCCTTGCTTAGTCGAACACCCAGGACCGCCGGCTTCCAGCCGGCACGACTTGTTTGAGTTGAAGGCATGCCTGCTAGAAGCCGGCGCTCCTCAGAGTTCAGCTTTGCGCAAGTTGAGCACGGCGGAAGCTCGGCAGCTCAAGTTTCCGAATCCACTTCCGCGACGGCTCTTCGATCCAGACATACGCCAGCGCCGACGCCGCAATGCAGGCGACGAACACGCCAACCACAGCGCTGGCGCGCAGGACGAGATCAGACGCATCCGTCAGCCCCACGCGCTCCAGCGCGTGAAACCACACGATGTCGATCGGCAGATGGATCATGTAAAGCGCGTAGCTCGCCGCGCCGAGGAACACGAACGCGCGCGAACTCATCGGCACATCGACGCCGTGGCGCGACGTTTCCGCCAAGCCGTAGAGCACGCCGGCAAGCCCGAACCAAACCAAGCCTTCCCACCAGCCGAAGCTCGTCACCGCAACAATCCAGCCGGCGCTCGCCGCGACGATCGGCCAAGCCCAGCTCTTCGGCGCCGGTGTTGCGCGGCCGAAGCCGTAGAGCGCAACGCCCAGCAGGAAGCTCGGCAAAATGCGCAGCGCGCCGATCTGCGCGGTCATCTGACTGAAGTCATTGCCGACCCATGGCAGCACCGTGTGCAAATTATTGAGCGCAGCGAATGAGACAAGGCAAAGCGCTAAAGCGCCCAGTGCAAACGCGCCAGCCCAGCGCTGCGCCTTCAACATCAGCGCCGCGATCAAAGGGAAGAGCAGATACGCCGCCCATTCGGCGCTGATCGACCAGCTTGGGAAATTCCATCCAACAGCCGCCGTCGTTCCCCAAGCGTGAACCATGAAGAGATGCGCTGGCAGGTCGCTCCACTTGAACGCGTCCGGCGAACCGACGCCCGCGCCCATCGCTGTCGCGCCCGCGAACAGCACGATCATCGCTGCCAGCGCGGCGAGGTGCATTGGGTAAACGCGCGCGATCCGGTTCTTCAGAAAGCCGCCATAGCCGAACCGGCCGCCTTCCAGGCTCGTCAGATAGACGTGCGCCAGGATGAAGCCGGAGAGGGTGAAGAAGAGGTCCACCCCCAGATAGCCGTCCGCGATCAGCCCCCATCGCCCCAGATCGAGCCCCAGATGGCCCTTGAAATGGTACAAAAGCACCCAGAACGCCGCAAGAAAACGCAGCGAAGTCAGTGGCTTAAGTTCTTGCGGGTAGGCGGGTGCGGTCATGACCACTCCCCTCACGCAAGAAAAAGGCCGTGGCGACCTTGTTATAACGTGTGTTATAACTTAGATTGCCTTCGCCATGACCGACGAAACCAAAAGACCCAAAGGCGTCAGCGACACCGAGCACTTCGACTTCCAGGCCCAAGCGCCGGCGAAGCCGTTCGGCCGCACGCTGAAAGTCCGCAAAATCGGCAACTCCCTCGGCGTGGTTTTGCCGAGAGACGTGCTGGCGAAACTTGGCGTCGGTGAGGGCGAAGACCTCACGGTCAGCGACACGCCCAGCGGTGTCGCGCTCCAGCGGCACGATGCCGAACTGCAACAGCAGATCGAAGCGGCGCGCCGCGCCATGAAGCGTTATCGCAACGCGTTGCGTGAGCTGGCCAAATGACCACCGAGCCCAAGTGGCTCGGCGTCGAAGCTGTTCTGATCATGCACGAGGAAAGCCTCGCCGAGCATGGTGGCGCTGGCGGCGTGCGTGATCTCGGTCTGCTTGAGTCGGCGCTCGCCCGCCCGCGCAACGCATGGAGCTATGGTCAAGACGACCTGGTCGGTCTTGGCGCGCTCTATGCCGCTGGGATCATGCGCAACCATCCGTTCGTCGATGGTAACAAACGCACCGGCTTCCTTGCGGCGTACTCGTTCCTCTATGTCAACGGGGCCGAGATCGTCGCCGAGGAAGCCGAGGTCGTCGTGCAATGCTTGGCTCTCGCCGCGAGCGAGATTGATGAGGCGGAGTTCGCGGCGTGGCTGCGTGAGAACGTGCAGCCGCGCGCTTAGCGCGACCTTAAGCGTGGCACGCTACGATCACCACACATCCATGGTGACAAATGCGCGGTAAGGTTATTGGCGGGTTGATAGCGGTCGGATGCTTGACGCCGGTCCCGAGTCTTGCAGAGAATCCGAGCTACTCTGACATTGC
The DNA here is from genome assembly GCA_035627335.1 of Binatia bacterium. Classification (GTDB taxonomy): domain Bacteria; phylum Pseudomonadota; class Alphaproteobacteria; order Caulobacterales; family Aquidulcibacteraceae; genus Vitreimonas. The sequence goes on along the minus strand of DASPMA010000100.1, from coordinate 955 downwards.
TCAATCAGCGACGCTGATGGGCAGCTGTCAGACGTTGGCGGCAGCTCTTGAGGTCAATGAGACCCTCCGCAGCTCAGAAACTGATCGGCTTATACTCGCACTTTGGCGCAGGGAGTCGGACCGTCTTGGAATGATCGCGGCAGAACTTCGTTACGTCTGCCAAGAAGCCCTGAGCGCCAGGGAAGAATTCGCGGCCAACCTAGAAATGATAGATGAGTTTAACCGGATATCTGAGCAGTTATCGTCTGCCGAGTAGTCAAGGCCACTTCGCCACGGGCGGCAGGGAGGAGAGGATGCTCTCGACATTGCCGCCCGTCTTCAGGCCGAACGTCGTGCCGCGGTCGTAGAGCAGGTTGAACTCAACGTAGCGGCCGCGCTGCACGAGTTGTTCCTCGCGATCCGCATCCGTCCAAGTTTGATGCATGCGTTCACGCAGAATCTCTGGATACGCGCTCAGAAACGCGCGCCCGACATCCTGCGTGAAGGCGAAGTCTTCCTCCCATGTGTCGCCGTTCGCGCCGCCGCTGTTGTGGTGGTCGTAGAAGATGCCGCCGGCGCCGCGCGGTTCGTTGCGATGCGGCAGCCAGAAGTATTCGTCAGCCCATCTTTTATAGCTCGGATAAAGATCATCGCCGTGCTTGTCACACGCGGCTTGCAACGCCTTGTGAAACGCAACCGCATCCGGCGCATCCGCTCGCCGATCTTTCGCCTGCGTCGGATTGAGATCGCCGCCGCCGCCGAACCACCATTGCGTCGTCACGATATGTCGCGTGTTCGCGTGGGCGGCGGGGCAGTGGGGGTTGCGCATGTGCGCGATCAGGGAAATGCCGCTGGCCCAGAAGCGCGGATCGTCCGCCGCGCCTTTCACGTTCTTGGCAAACTCAGGCGAGAACGCGCCGTAGACCGTACTCACGTGCACGCCGACTTTCTCGAAGAAGCGCCCGCGCATCATGCC
>DASPMA010000099.1:0-4536 GCA_035627335.1 Binatia bacterium | reverse complement strand
TCGCCGGCGGGTTTGCGGATTTCGAGGAATTCCTCGATCTCCGGGTGGTGGATGTCGAGATAGACGGCGGCGGAGCCGCGGCGGAGCGAACCTTGGCTGATGGCGAGCGTCAGCGAGTCCATCACCCGGATGAACGGGATGATGCCGGATGTCTGGCCGTTCTGACCGACCTTTTCGCCGATAGAACGGACGCCGCCCCAATAGGTGCCGATGCCGCCGCCATTGGAGGCGAGCCACACGTTCTCGTTCCAGGTGTCCATGATGCCGTCGAGTGAATCGCCGACGGCGTTGAGGAAGCAGCTGATGGGCAAACCACGCTCGGCGCCGCCATTCGACAGCACGGGCGTCGCGGGCATGAACCAGAGCTTGGAGATGTAGTCGTAGATGCGCTGGGCGTGCTCGATGTCGTCGGCGAACGCGGTGGCGACGCGCGCGAACATGTCCTGGAAGCTTTCGCCGGGCAGCAGGTAGCGGTCTTCGAGCGTTGTCTTGCCGAAATCAGTCAAGAGCGCATCGCGGCTCGGGTCCGTAACGACCTTGTCGACGACCTTGAGCGGACGCAGGGGCTTGGGCTTGCCGCGGTGGATCTCGCCCATGCGGTGGACCCCAGCTTTTTCCGCTCTCTTGTACATCGTGCGCCGCCCCTCTTTTAGCTCTGTGTTAACTCGACTCGGTGCTGGCCCAAACCACGACCCCTTGTGGTCCTGCCTTGTCCCCGTCGCTAGATATAGTGATCCCTAGCCGTTAAAGGCAGGTCAATGGGCAAGGCGATCTTGCTCGGTTTTTTCCGGGGGTTGCCTGTGAAAAACCGGGTCCGGAAGGGGCGAAATTTACCATAACGAGCCCGTCATCCCCGGCTTTGTTTCAGTTTTTTCGACACAGGCGTTAACGCATGCCCGGATCGGGTGGGGCGGTAACTGAATGCGTCGTTCAGCTCTGAGCGTGGGCTGATTCCGCCGCCGATTCCGCCATCCGGGCGGCTTCGATTCTGTTTGCCCCCAGACTCGGGCTGCGCCACGACCCGCGCGCATGGCGACCTCCCCGGATCAGAAGCAGGCGGGCCCGGCCGCGCTGGCGGCTTTGGCCGGCGCGGCGCTGATCGGGCTCGCGCCGATCGCGGTGCGGGTTTCCGAGCTGGAGCCGGCGGCGACGAATCTGTGGCGCTTCCTGTTCGCGCTGCCGATCCTGGCGGCGTGGGCGGCGCGAGCGCCGGCGCCGTCGCGGCGCGATCTGAGCTGGCTGTTGGGCGCGGGCGTGCTGTTCGGCATCGAGCTGAACCTGTGGGCCTTCGCGCTGATGCAGACGACGATCGCCAACGCGACGCTCTTGACCAACATGACGCCGGTGTTCGCGGCGGCGTTCGGCTGGTTCGTGTTCAAGGAGCGCTTGGGCCTCGGCGCGTTCGCGGGCGGCGCGATTGCGCTGGCCGGCGCGGTGACATTGGCGCTGGCGCGCGCGCAGTCCGGCGTGGGGCCGGCGGACGGTGTCGGATGGATCGGCGATACGCTCGCGCTGACGGCGGCGGTTGGCTACGCGGGCTATCTCTTGATCGTGCGCGCACTCGGCGATCGCGTCAGCGTGGGCGCGGTGATGCTGTGGGGCTCGCTCACGGGCGCCGCCTTCACCTTTGTGTTGTGTCTCTTCACGGACGAAGCGCTGTTGCCGGAGACCTGGCGCGGCTGGGCAATCCTGATGGCGCTCGGCGTTGTCGTGCAGGCGGCCGGGCAAGGCTTGATCGCCTATGGCGTGGGGCGGTTGCCGATCGTGGTGTCGACGGTGCTGTTGTGGATGCAGCCGGTTGCGGCGGCGGCGCTGTCGTGGATGATCTTCGAGGAAGCGCTAGGGCCGATGGCGTTGTTCGGCGCGGGGCTGGTGCTGGCGGGGATTTACATCGTGCAGCGCGGACGCGCGGGAGCGGGGGCATGAGCGGCGTGTTCACGGCCATTCTCGGCGGCTTGAAGGACGTGATCTTCGGGCGGCTGACGTGGTTGGCGCTGATCAATTTCGCCGTCGCCGTCACGGTTACTGTGCTGCTGGCGCAAGCGGGCTTGCGTTATCTCGTGCCGCTCGTGCCCGATAGCGAAGGCTGGCTCGGCCATCTCACCATGGCCGGCTCGCTGGCGGCGAGCGTTGTCGTGGTTGTGCTGGCGATTGCGCTCTCGCCGGCGATCTCGATGATCGTGGGCGGCGTGCTGTTCGATTACGCGGCCTCGCGCGTGGAAAAGAAGATCGGCGCGCCCGCCGCGCGCAACGTGCCGCTGGCGGAGGGCGTGTGGAACGGCGTGCGCATTGCGCTGCCCGCGCTGCTGCTCAATCTGCTCGCGATCCCGTTCTATTTTATTCCGGGCATCAACGCGCTCGTGTTCTACGGGCTCAACGGCTTTCTGATGGGACGCGAGTACGCGACCATCACCGCGGCGCGGCACATGAGCTATGCGGACGCTGTGGCGCTGCGCAAGCGCCATGGCGGCGCCGTGTTTCTGGTGGGACTGGCATGCTCCGTCATTCCCTTCTTCGCGCCGTTGGTCGGCGCGAGCGCGATGACAAGGCTTGTGCAGTCACTTCGGTAGGCGCGCGGCGGCGTCACCCAAATCGCGTACATCTGGATGGAGGTGGATCACATAGCGCGAGAGCACGTGCCGTTCCGGCAGGCCCATCGCGTAATTGGCGACGAGGTAGGCCGCGTCCCATTCCGCGGCGCTCTCAGGTCCGCCCACGTCGGCGTCGCCGACGAAGTTCATAAGGACGAGCCAGGCTTTCACGCCGTGCTCGCGCAGAAACCAGAGGTGCGCGAGACGGTTGGCGAGCTGATAGAACGTCGTTGTCCAGGCGCCGCGCGGCTTTGCGCCGAGCGCGCGGGCTGTGGCGTTGAGGGCCGTCTCGATCTTCGCGCGCGAGGCAGCGCTGGCGCCCGTGCCTTCCGAGCAGAACTCGCGGATGTGCGCCTTGGCTTCCACCAGCAGCACGTCGCCGGACGAGCTGAGGCAGAGCGCGTCCCATTGCGGACCCTTGCGCGGCCAGAACGCTTTCAGCTGCGGGCGAAGATGCGAGAGACCTACGCATTCGAGGAACGCCGCGTCGCGATACTCCGCGAAGGCGTCGTCGGCGCGCGGCGAACGCCAGTCCACGGAGCCGGACCGTTTCATGATTCTCAGCAGCGCGGCGTCGATTGCGCCAGTCGCCGCCACACGTCGCATCCACTTCTCGCTGCCGCGCGCTCGGGCAGGGCGCGGATAGCGGCTCATATGCGCGCCGCGACGAGCTTCACGATGTCGGCCATATGCGCGGTGATCTTGTAGTCTTTCGGCGTGTACACGCCGGCGACGCCCATTTGTTTGAGCGCGAGCGCGTCGGCGGGCGGAATGATGCCGCCGACGACGAGGGGGATGTTGTCGAGGCCTTCGGCGCGCATCAGGCTCACCCCTTCGCGAACGAGATCGAGGTGCGAGCCGGAAAGGATGGAGAGGCCGACGGCATGCGCGCGTTTGTCCTTGGCGGCGGCGACGATTTCGGCGGGCGTGAGGCGGATGCCTTCGTAGATGGCGTCGATGCCCACGGCACGGGCGCGCGCGGCGATTTGTTCGGCGCCGTTGGAATGGCCGTCGAGGCCGGGCTTGCCGATCAGCATGGTAAGTTGGCGGCCGAGTTTTTCGCTGAGCGCGGCGACATCGCGTTTGACGGCGTCGATGTCTTCGCCGCCGGTGTCGATGACGAGCGCGACGCCGGTGGGGCCGCGATATTCGCCGTAGACTTTGCGCAGCGTGGCGGCCCATTCGCCGGTGGTGACGCCGGCTTTGGCGGCGGCGAGGGAGGCGGGCATGATGTTGGCGTCGGCGCGGGCGTCGGCTTCGAGCTGCGCGAGCGCTTTCTCGACCGCGTTCGCATCGCGCGCGGCGCGCCAGGCTTTGAGACGCGCGACTTGCTCGGTTTCGACCGAGAGATCGACGGTCTGGATGATCTTGTCGCCGGCTTCGAGCGGCGAGGACTCGGCTTCGGTGAAACAATTGACGCCGACGACTTTCACCTCGCCTCGCTCGATGGCTTCGGTGCGGCGGCGATTGGAGTCGACCAGCGCGGCTTTCATGTAATCAAGCGCGGCGGCCGCGCCGCCGGTTTTTTCAATGACCGCGAGTTCGGCGCGGGCGCCCGTGATGAGCTCGTCGACTTTGGCTTGGATGACCGTTGAGCCGTCGAAGATGTCTTCGAACTCCAAGAGATCGGTTTCGTAGGCGAGGATCTGCTGCATCCGCAGCGACCATTGCTGATCCCAGGGACGCGGCAGGCCTAGCGCTTCGTTCCAAGCCGGCAGCTGCACGGCGCGGGCGCGGGCGTCCTTGGAGAGTGTGACGGCGAGGGTTTCGAGGAGGATGCGGTAGACGTTGTTTTCGGCTTGCTGCTCCGCCAGCCCAAGTGAGTTGACTTGCACGCCATAGCGGAAGCGACGGGCTTTCTCGTCAGTGACGCCATAGCGTTCGCGGCCAATCTCGTCCCAGAGCGCGACGAACGCGCGCATCTTGCAGGTCTCGGTGCTGAAGC
>DASPMA010000098.1:0-3843 GCA_035627335.1 Binatia bacterium | reverse complement strand
GAAGAGCACGAGGGCCACGTCGCGCCGGAACAGGGGGACGAGCACGCAGGCATGCAGCACGGCGTCGAAGACGATCACGCGGCGACGATGGCCTCGATGACCGGACTTCTTGGCGCCTATCCCATGGGCCGAGATGCGTCTGGCACGGCGTGGCAGCCCGACGTTTCCAGCCATGGCGGCGTGCATCTGCACCGCGGCGACTGGATGTTCATGGGCCATGCGATGCTGAACGGCGTTTATTCGTGGCAAGACGGTCCGCGCGGCGACGAGAAAGCGTTTCTCGCCGGCATGATCATGGGATCGGCGCGGCGCGACATTGGCGAGGGCACGCTGAACTTCCGCGCCATGCTCTCGCCAGATCCGTTCATGGGCGCGAACGGCTATCCGCTGTTGTTCGCTGCCGGGGAAACTGCCGACGGCGTCGAGCCGCTGGTCGACCGTCAGCATCCGCATGATCTCTTCATGGAACTCTCGGCGTCCTATTCGCATCGGCTTGGCGAAAACGCGTCGGTGTTCGTTTATGGCGGCTTGCCCGGCGAGCCGGCGTTCGGGCCGCCGGCTTTCATGCACCGCATGGCAGCGATGGATTCACCCGAGGCGCCAATTACGCACCACTGGTTCGATTCCACGCACATCACGTTCGGCATGGTGACGGCGGGGGTCGTTGTTGGCGATTGGAAGATCGAAGCCTCGCAATTCCGCGGGCGTGAGCCGGATGAGGACCGCTACGACATCGAGACCGGCGATCTTGATTCAACATCAGCACGTCTGTCGTGGAATCCGACGGAGAACATTTCGCTGCAGGCGTCATGGGCGGACATCGAAAGCCCCGAGGCGCTGGAGCCGGATCACGATGAAGAGCGCTGGTCCGTGAGCGGTATCTACACGCGCCCGATCGGCGAGCACGGCTGGTGGTCCACCACCCTCGCCTTCTCCAACAAGGAGCGCAGCGATGGCGTCTCGCTTGACGCCTGGCTGGCCGAGGCCGCGTGGCGCCCGAACGACCAGTGGACTGTTTTCGCGCGCGGCGAGGCGATCGAAACCGATGAACTGGGCGCGGTGCATCACGGGCCAGTGGAAGACGTACAGCGCGTGAGCCTCGGCGCGATCCGGGATTTCCGGATCGGCGAGAACACTGTGTTTGGCGTCGGCGCTCTAGTGCAGCAGCACTTCGCTTCAGAGGCGTTGGAGCCGCTTTATGATGGTGACCCGCAGGGCGCGATGGCGTTCGTACGGCTGAGGATCGGGTAGTTTCACGACAGATGTCGGATCGCCCCCTGCTCGCCCGTCCTTAGGGCGACAGGCAGGGAGAAGACCATGAAAGCCAGTGTTTCCGTCTGGATCGGCCGCGTGATGAGCGCGCTGTTTGCGCTCTTCATTTTGGGCGCATCGGCGGCGCCGAAACTGATCGGCGTGCCCATCACCGACGAGATCATGATCGGGCTCGGCTGGGATACGCGCTGGATCCTGCCGATCGGCGTTCTCGAAGTCGTGCTGACGCTGCTCTACGTCTATCGGCCGACCAGCGTGCTCGGCGCGGTGTTGTTCATGGGCCTGCTGGGCGGGGCGATGGCGACGAACCTGCGCGCGGACCAACCCCTGTTCAGCCACACGCTCTTCAGCCTCTATCTTGGCCTCTTCATGTGGGGCGGGCTGTGGCTGCGGGATGAGAGTCTGCGCGCGATCTTCCCATGGCGGCGGTCAAGTTAGCTCACATTGCGGGCGGATTTCGGCGTCGCTGTTTTCGACGTCGGTTGGCGTGACGCAGGCGGCGCCGAGCATCGCGTGTCGTCACCAACCAAAATCGCTTATTGGCGAATGCCTTGCCAGAGCCGGATTTGAGGTATCGCTCGAACGCAACCGCGGTGCGCTCTTCTTCGAAAGCAAAGTACGCGACCCAATCGCCAAGGACGATATTTGGAGGTGTGAGGCGCGTCACCCTTATTGTGCGCCTTGAGACGTGCGGACACATCCGTTGAAAAGCCCGTGTAACGCTGATCGGGAAAGGCTTTGCTTCGAAGCATGTCTACGTAGAACATTGTGTTGGCCCGCAACACTTGATCGATGGAGATCATTAGAGTCGCGCCGGCCCTCCTTCGCCAAGGCTTCGGAGGGCAGCCTTCGCGCTGGTTAGTCTAGCGCAAGGCCTGCCGGCCGAAGCGGGAAGCGCGAAGGCTGGTGCGCTCGAGAGGACTCGAACCTCCACGATTTTACTCGCTGCCACCTCAAGGCAGTGCGTCTACCAATTCCGCCACGAGCGCATGTCTGAGCCAATTGTCCGGCTCGGTAGAATGAGGGCGCGGGGGTACCAGAACCGCCCGAAACGAACAAGGGCCGGCGCGCGGCCGGCCCTTGCCCACTTCAGATGGGACGCCGCCTAGCGGGTGCCAATCTCCGAAATGTAAAGCTGCGCCGGCTGCAGCGACGCGTTGCCATAGGTGCCGACCCAAATGTCGTACTGGCCACTGGCCGGGCTGTTGAAGCGGATCAGCGGATTCATGCCATTGTTGCCGCCGTCATCGTCGCAATACCACGAGCCGTCCGGGCCGTTGATCACCAGGGTGGTGTCGGCCGAGGCGTCAGCGGAGATCATCAACTGATACTGGCCGGCACTGTAGTTCAGGCGCACGTCCGGGGCGTTGGCAATGAAGCCGCGGCAGGACGAACTCAACGTTTGCGCATTCACGCTACCGCCCGACTGCAGGTTCACGACCTGCGGATCGGGCCGGAAGCCCGCCGACAGGTTCAGCGTCCCGTAAGTGGGGTTCAGGCTGTAGTTTTGTGCGACTGCCACACCGGCCGTGGCCATGGCGAAAAGCGCCGCGCCGGCGGCGATGGTGCGTGCGATAGGCGACATATAGTTTCCCCGTAGTAAAGCGCGCCGGCTCTGGCGCGCGGTGCAGACACTGGCGTCCCGCGCCTGAGGGGAACATGAACAGCCGGATAACTTTGTCTAGTGAATTTTGACCTGGGTCACGCCGCGGCGTTGAATTCGTGCACATCCGCCGCTTCGGTGACGGCAATGCATAACCGGTCACCTTGGATCGTGATCTCGCCGCGTGCGATCGGATGGCCGTTGGCGAGGATCCAGAGCTGGTCCGATTCCTTGGTGTCCAACGGAATCACCGCGCCGCGGCCCATGCGCAAAAGCTGCTGCATCGGCATATGGCAGCGGCCAAGCACGACCGCGAGTTCGATACTGACGCGATGGACTTGGGTTTTGCTGGACACTGGGCCTTCCCACATTCGATTCTGCTAGTCGAACCGGAAAGGGTTTCGAGCGCGTGAAGACGGTTGGTTGGGCGGTCTCTCCAGGTCTGACGGGCTACGAAACAGCCGTGGCCGCTATGGAAGCGCGCGCCGCGGCGATCGCCGCGGGCGAAGCGGGCGAACTCGTTTGGCTACTGGAACATCCCCCGCTCTACACGGCAGGCGTGAGCGCCAAGGAAAGCGACTTGCTCGATCCCGCCCGCTTTCCCGTCTTCAAGACAGGCCGCGGCGGGCAGTTCACCTATCACGGGCCAGGCCAGCGCGTGGCCTACATCATGCTCGACCTGCGCGCGCGCGGGCGCGACGTGACGCGCTTCGTGCGCGATCTTGAGCGTTGGATGATTGGCGCACTGGAGCGCTTCAACGTGAAGGGCGAAGTGCGCGAGGGGCGCGTTGGCGTGTGGGTCGAGCGCACGGGCCCGGGTTGGGCGCGCGAAGACAAGATCGCGGCGATCGGCGTGCGCTTGCGCAAATGGGTGAGCTTTCACGGCATTGCCTTCAACGTGGAGCCGGAACTCGAGCACTTCTCGGGCATCACGCCGTGCGGGATCTCAGGCCCGCAATTTGGCGTGA
>DASPMA010000097.1:0-4704 GCA_035627335.1 Binatia bacterium | reverse complement strand
GAAGCGATCCTGACGCGGCTTGACAGCGTGCAGCAGAATATGCAGCACGCGCTTGTCGCCATGGCGCGTACTCAAAGCGGCGTGCGGCTAAGCTTCGATGCGCCCGAAGGCCGCGTCGAGCGCGAGCACACGCACGTCGTCCTGGCGACGCCGTTCACGAAACTGCGCAGCGTCGAAGGTCTCGACGGGCTTGATCTCGGCGAAGATAAGCTCCGGGCCATTCGCGAACTGGGCTACGGGGACAATTCCAAGCTCATGGTGTCCACACGCACGCGGCCATGGACCACCGCGCAGTGGCCCGCGCCATCGGCCGGCGCTTTCTACACCGATCGCGCGCAACTGATCTGGGAAACCAGCCGCGCGCAGGACGGCGAGCACGGCATTCTCACCAACTTCCTGCAAGGCCAGCAGGACCGCGCCGCCGCGCTCGCCGACATGCGCGCCGGCCTTGGCGCCATTTCGCAAGACAGCGCCGCCGCGCTCGACGACACGAAAGTCGCTTTCATGGTTTGGCAGCGCCAGCCCTTCGCGCTCGGCTCGTATTCGACCATCCGTGTCGGCCAATACACCACGCTGGTCGAACACTGCGGAACGCCCTCCGCCGACGGCCGCATCCACTTCGCCGGCGAGCACACCAGCGTCGACTTCATGGGCTTCATGAACGGCGCCGTCGAAAGCGGCGAACGCGCTGCGGCGGCGCTGCTGGCTTAAGGATGGCGTGTGAGCCATCCGAAGCTCGCGGCTGGTGCGTAAGTCCTTTTCGCCAAGGCTTCGGCGGACATCCTACACACGCTTTCGCGAGCGTAGGATGGTCGGAGCGGAGAGATTCGAACTCTCGACCCCCAGTCCCCCAGACTGGTGCGCTAACCGGGCTGCGCTACGCTCCGAACCGGTTCGTTACCGCGCCGGAAGCGCGGGAGCGTCGTCTTAGCTGGGTTGCCTAGCGTCGGCAATCCAGAGGAAGCTCCGGGCGTCAAACGGCGGAGCGCCGCATGAAAATGGTCCCTCTGTTTCGCTGCGACGATCTGGCGGGGGCGCTGAAATTCTACACCGAGGTGTTGGATTTTCAGGTCGAGGCCGGCGGGTCGGCCGACGATTTCGTGGTCAGCATTCTGCGTGATGATGTGGAGCTGATGCTGACGCGGCTCTCTGAGCAAAAGGAAGCCACGGCCGCGCATCTCGTCGTCAATGACGCCGACGCCCTGTTCGCGGCGTGGACTCTTCGGGGTCTGGATCAATCGCACCGCGTGGACTCGCCGGTGCACCAGGGACCGGTCGATCAGACTTGGGGCACGCGCGAATTCTACGTGACCGACCCCTGCGGAAACACCTTGCGCATCGTGCAGCGGCGCTAGCGCTGGCCCGCAGAAAGTTGTGACAAGCTGTGTCAACGCGCCTTCCCGGCACAAAACGGCGCCAGGCTTAGCGCACTCCAACACCGCTCCTCAGAACGCGTTCAGCGCGCAGGTGCGATCTTCGCGTCCAGAAACGAGGCGACAGAATCCTCGTGAGGAAGGAGCACTATCATGAAACGCTTTGCCACCACGGCTGTCGCCGCTCTTGTCGCGGTCGGCACGCTAGGCTCGGGTGTCGCCAGCGCGCAAACCTGGCGCGACAACGATGTCCGCCGCGCGGAACGCGAAGTTCGCGAAGAACGCCGCGACGTGCGTGAAGAACGCCGGGAGCTGCGCGATGCGCGCCGCGACCTGCGTGAAGAACGGCGCGAAGCGCGCTGGGACCAACGCCGTCACAACGGCTATTATATGAATGGCCGTTTCTATCGCGGTCAGCCGCCGGCTTGGGCTTACCAGCGCGGCGACTACCGTCCGGCGTATCAATCCTGGCGCCGTGGCGACCGTCTGCCGAGCTACTACCGCTCGCACTATCGCCAAGTCGACTGGCGCCGTTCGCACCTGCGCCAACCGCCGCGCGGCTACCACTACGTGCGCGACGACAACACGGGCGAATACCTGCTTGTTGGCATCGCCACCGGCGTCATCCTGAGCATCCTGCTCAGCCAATAAACCCGTGCTGCGGGTTTGAAGGAGACCGCCCCGAGTTCGCTCGGGGCGGTTTTCTTATGCGCGGTTCATCCAGCGAAAGAGTGGGCGCAGAGGAAAGACCCACACGATTCCGGCAATGGCGTAATAGAACAGCTCCGCCCAAGTCGGCAGCACCGGTGCGAACCAGAGGCCGAGGCTCGCGGCCAGCAATGCGTACAACATGAGGTAGGCAAGGAGGGCAAAACAGCCGATCGCCTTGCGCGTGCGCGTGTCCATGCTTGTTCCCGCGCGGCGGGGCGCCGCGTTTTCGCCAGACCCCTCGGGTTCTATGGGAGACGGCGAGGAACCTGAACAGAGATGACGACCGAGGACATTTGGCCGCCGCGCGAGCGCTGGGTCGGCATATGGCTGTTGGTGGTCTGCGCGCTCGTGTTCTTGATGATCCTTGTGGGCGGGGCGACGCGGCTCACCGATAGCGGGCTTTCGATTACCGAATGGGACCTCGGCAAAGGCCTGATGCCGCCCTTGGGGGCCGAGCGTTGGGCCGAAGAATTCGGGCTCTACCAGCGCACGATGGAATACCAGACGCAAAACCAGGGCATGACGCTCGAAGAGTTCCGCTCGATCTATTGGTGGGAATGGGCGCACCGCTTCCTTGGCAAGATGATCGGCGTCGTCTTCGCGCTGCCGGCCTTGTTCTTCCTGTTCACCGGACGCTTGCGCGGCCGCTTCCGGGTGACGGGCGTTCTGTTTCTGCTTGGCGCGGCGCAGGGCGCGATTGGTTGGTGGATGGTGACGAGCGGATTGTTCGACCGGCTCGATGTTTCACCGTTGCGGCTCGCGATCCATTTGGCGATGGCGTTCATCATTCTGGCGCTTGGGTTTTGGGTTGCGCTCGGTGCGTTGGGTTGGCCGAGGAACCCCGGAAAGCTTGGCGCGCCGCGATCATTTCCCGTCGTACTGATGGTGCTCATCTTTGTGCAAGTGATGTTCGGCGCGCTGCTCGCGGGCAGTGATGGCGGCAAGGCGTATGCGGATTGGCCGACGATTGGCGGCGAGTGGATTCCGTCGAGCGCGTTCGGGCTGGAAGACTGGTGGGCAAACTTCACCGAAGACCACGCGACGCAGCATCTGCTGCATCGCTCCACCGGTTATCTCGTTGCGATCGTCTCACTGATAACTGGACTGCTCGCACTTGGCTTCGGCAATGGCGCGGCGCGCTGGGCAGGGGTCGCTCTTGGCGGCTTGGCGTTGGCGCAGGCGGCCCTCGGAATACAGACGGTGATCTCGGTTTCGCCGTTGGGCTTGAGCCTTGCCCATCAGGCAGGAGCCGCAATCCTTTGGATGACGGCAGTCCTTTGCGCCCACATAGCTCGCCGGTACTGAATTACCGCTACCGTAACTCTAGGAAATAAGGCGGAAAAACAGGGTCCCTTGACGCCGATTCGCGTCTCCACTACACGCGCGCCTTCGTTTTCGTCAGGACCCCTCCCATGCGCACCCAATCGACGCGCTCGGCCAAGGCTTCGGAGATCACCCACGGCTGGATCGTGGTGGACGCCGAAGGCGCTGTGGTCGGCCGCCTCGCTTCTTTCATCGCGCTGCGCCTTCGCGGCAAACATCGCGCAGACTTCACGCCCCATGTCGACACGGGCGATCATGTCGTCGTCATCAACGCCGAGAAGGTGGCGCTGACCGGCAAAAAGATGACGGACAAGATCTACTACCGTCACACGGGCCATCCGGGCGGCATCAAGGAGCGCGTTGCGGGCAAGGTGCTTGCCGGCAAGCATCCTGAGCGCGTGCTGGAGAAAGCCGTCGAGCGCATGATGCCGAAAGAAAGCCCGCTGGCGCGCAAACAGCTGGGCAAGCTGCGCGTGTACGGCGGAGCTGAGCATCCGCACGCGGCGCAGAACCCCGTCACGATCGATTTCAAATCCAAGAACCGCAAGAACTCGAGGATCGGCTAAACCATGAGCGACATCGGCCAAGGTCTTGAGTCCCTCGGTGAAATCACCGGCCGCCCGCCAGGGACCGGCACCGAACACATCGCCATCGAACGCGAGCGCAAGGTTGACTCGTTCGGCCGCGCCTACGCCACCGGCAAGCGCAAGAACGCCATCGCACGCGTCTGGGTGAAGCCCGGCAAGGGCAAGATCACCATCAACGGCAAAGAGTCCGACGCATATTTCGCGCGTCCGGTTCTGCGCATGATGATCAACCAGCCGTTCAAGGTCACCGAACGCGAAGGCGAGTTCGACGTGATTTGTTCGGTCACCGGTTCGGGCCTCTCGGGCCAGGCCGGCGCGGTGCGGCATGGCATTTCAAAGGCGCTGGCCGATTATGAGCCGGCGCTGCGTCCGGCGCTGAAGCATGCGGGCTTCATGACGCGCGACCCGCGCGTGGTCGAGCGCAAGAAGTACGGCCGCAAGAAAGCGCGCCGGAGCTTCCAGTTCTCCAAGCGCTAGTATGGACCGCCGGCGCCCTCGCCGGCATCCAATGGCGCCGCGTTCTGCGACGGTGCAAGCAATGGCGCCGTTGCAATGCCGGCGAGGGCGCCGGCGGTCCATATTGCACGGGCGCTTCGGCAACGGAGCGCCCGTTCTCTTTGTGCGGTTCCTCTGAGGTCGGCAGCGCCGCGCCCATGGCGGTCGCGCGAAAGGTATGCGAAGGTTCAGCCGAAAAGAACACCTCGGGGGAG
>DASPMA010000096.1:0-2584 GCA_035627335.1 Binatia bacterium | reverse complement strand
CAGGCTCCGCCTACATCGAATGCTGGGGCGCTTTCACGCTGGTGCAGTGCCGGCGGGTCGACCGGGCCGCCGGGCAGAGTTGAGCCAAAGCCGCGAAGCAGCTATATCGCGTTCATGCAACCGCGCGTGATCACCACGACTACCTACTAAAGCCGGCGGCGCGAGATCGGGCGCGCCGCAGCGGCAGCGCTCACGCCCCGATCAGTCCAAGCAAACCCACAATTGTCATGCCGTCGCCGAGCCTTCCCGCGCTGGGCCTTTTAGGCCTTATCCAGCTCTACAAATGGACGCTGTCGCCTCTGATCGGGCGCGGCTGCCGCTACCAGCCAACGTGTTCGAGCTACACGGCCGACGCGATCCGCGCGCACGGTGCGTGGGCTGGAAGCTGGATGGGCGCAGCGCGCATCTGCCGGTGCGCGCCGTGGGGCGGTCACGGCTGGGACCCTGCGCCGGAAACGGTGCGGAAGAACTCCTGGTGGCGCCCGTGGCGCTATGGCGATTGGAAGGGGGCTCGCTCTGAAACCTTCTCCCTTGCGGAGAAGGTGGCGAGCGTCAGCGAGCCGGACGAGGGGCGGCGGGCCACACGCGCCGTTGCAGGTTCTGCTGGCGGCGCGGCGGAGGAGCGCCCCTCACCCCCTTCCCCCTCTCCGCAAGGGAGAGGGGGCGATAGTTCTGCAAGAGTTGAGTCATGAGTATCTCCCTGAAATTCCCCGACGGCGCCGAGCGATCCTACGACGATGGCGTCACGCCGCTGGCGGTGGCCGAGGGCATTTCCAAATCGCTGGCGAGGAAGGTCGTGGCCGCGAAGATCGATGGCGCGTGGTGGGATCTGACGCGTCCGCTGGAAGGCGGCGGCAAGTTTGAGCTTGTCACGCGCGACAGCCCCGACGGCCTCGAAGTGCTGCGACACGATGCGGCGCATGTGCTCGCCCAAGCGGTGCAGGAGCTTTTCCCCGGCACGCAGGTGACGTTCGGGCCAACGACGGACGATGGCTTCTACTACGACTTCGCGCGCGACGAGCCGTTTTCGACGGACGATTTCGAGAAGATCGAAAAGCGCATGCGCGAGATCGTCGACGCCGATCTGCCGATCATCCGCAAGGTGTGGGACAAGCAGGCTGCGATCGAACATTTCAAGTCGATCGGCGAAATCTACAAGGCCGAGACGATCGATGAAGTGATCAAACCCGGCGATCCGATCACGGTCTACAGCCACGGCGACAAGTGGGGCGATCTGTGCCGCGGGCCGCACCTGCCCTCGACGGGCCGCCTCGGCAAAGCCTTCAAGCTAATGAAGCTGGCGGGCGCGTATTGGCGCGGCGACCAGAACAACGCGCAGCTCCAGCGCATCTACGGCACGGCCTGGTCCGACGAAAAACAGCTCGCCGATTATCTGCATCGCCTCGAAGAGGCCGAGAAGCGCGATCACCGAAAGCTCGGGCGCCAGCTCGATCTCTTCCACATGCAGGAAGAGGGGCGCGGCATGGTGTTCTGGCACGAAAAGGGCCTGACGCTGTGGCGCACGATTGAACTCTACATCCGCCGCCGTCTCGCCGCGGCCGGCTATGTCGAAGTGCGCACGCCGCAAGTGCTCGACCGTGTGTTCTGGGAAAAGTCAGGCCATTGGGAAAATTATCGCCCGAACATGTTCATCTGTGAAACGGTGGAGGGCGAGGAACTCGCGCTGAAACCGATGAACTGTCCGGGCCACGTGCAGATCTTCAAGTTCGGCCAAAAGAGCTACCGCGATTTGCCCTTGCGCATGGCCGAATTCGGCGCGTGTCACAGATATGAACCGTCAGGCGCGCTGCACGGCCTGATGCGCGTGCGCGCCTTTACGCAGGACGACGGCCACATCTTCTGCCGCGAGGATCAGATCGAGGAGGAAGTCGCCGAGTTCGTGAAGCTTGCGAACTCAATCCACGCCGATTTCGACCTGGCCTCCGATCACATCACGCTCGGCACGCGCCCGACGCCGCGCGCCGGGACCGACGAGTTTTGGGACATGGCTGAGGCGCAGTTGCTCAACGCGGCGCGCAAAGCCGGCGTGGAGCCGGTGATCGCGCAGGGCGACGGCGCGTTCTATGCACCGAAGCTCGACTTCCAGCTGAAGGATGCGATCGGCCGGATTTGGACGTGCGGCACGATCCAGAACGATTACGTCCTGCCGGAACGTCTCGGCGCCGAGTTCGTCGGCGAGGACGGCGTTAAGCACAAGCCGGTGATGTTGCACCGCGCGATCCTCGGTTCGCTCGAGCGCTTCATCGGCGTGCTGATCGAGAACTACGCCGGCGCGCTGCCGATGTGGCTGGCCCCGGTGCAGGTCGTGGTCGCAACGATCACGGGTGATGCAAACGCGTACGCGCACGAAGCGGCGGACGCACTGCGCAAGGCGGGCCTTCGCGTCGAACTCGACCTGCGCAACGAGAAAGTCGGCTACAAGGTGCGCGAGCACTCGCTGGCGAAAATCCCGGTGATTGCTGTGGTCGGCAAGAAGGAAGCCGAGGAGCGCAAGCTGGCTCTGCGCCGCCTCGGCAGTGACGCGCAGAACGTGGTCACGCTTGATCAAGCCGTGTCTGCCCTT
>DASPMA010000095.1:0-5314 GCA_035627335.1 Binatia bacterium | reverse complement strand
TCAGCTCGATTTAACGCAAGCCGGCCTCAACGACCTTCGCGCACTGAATCGCGAAAGCTTGCGGGGCCAGGACCGCGTCACGCTCGACGTCGTCGTCAGCGCGCTCGAAGACAGCGTCGCCGCGAGCCAGTTCAAGCACGGCAACGGGGCCCAGGCGCCCTACACGGTGACGCAGCTCACCGGCGCCTACACAAATATCCCGGACTTCCTCGCCAGCCAGCATCCGGTGACAAACCGCGAGCAGGCCGATGCGTATCTTACGCGTCTGGCCGCCTATCCGCGCATGCTCGATCAGGAAACGACGCGCATCGGGCAAGATGCGACGGATGGCGTCATTCAGCCCGACTTCACAATCACCGGCGCGATCGCCCAGCTGCGAGGTTTCTCCAGCCGCGCGCCGGCGGAGACGGTGCTGGTGCAGTCGCTGCGCACCCGTCTCGACGAAATCGCCGACATTCCTGCGGCGGACAAGACGGCGCTAGCGCAGCGTGCCGAGTCCATCGTGCGCGATGAAGTCTTCCCGGCCTATCAGCGTCAGATCGAAGCGTTGCAAACGATCCAGCCGCGCGCCGTACATGACGCCGGCGTGTGGCGCTTGCCGCGCGGCGAAGAGCTCTATGCCGCGGGCCTCAAGGCTTACACCACCACGACGATGACGCCGGACGAGATCCACAACATGGGCGTTGAACTGGTGAACCAGTTCAACAGCGAGATGGACGCGATCCTGCGCAGCCAAGGCATGACGCGCGGAACCCTAGCGGAGCGGGTGCGCGCCCTGTCGCAGCGTCCAGATCAAATCTACCCGAGCACAGAAGCAGGCCGCGCCGCGCTGCTCGCGGCGCTCAACGCCCAAGTCGAAGCGATCCGTGCGCGCATGCCCGAGCAGTTCGGCACGCTCGCGCAGGCCGCGCTCGAGATCAAACGCGTGCCGGAATACACGGAAGCGGGCGCGCCGGGCGGCTATTATCAAGGCGCGGCGCTCGATGGTTCGCGCCCTGGCGCCTATTACATCAACCTCCGCGATCCGGCGACGGAATGGCCCAAGTTTACGCTGCCGACGCTGACCTATCACGAAGGCGTGCCGGGCCATCACTGGCAGATTTCGATTCAGCAGGAGTCCGGCTCGATCCCGTTCATCCGCAGCGCGCTGTTGGGCTTTAGCGCCTACTCCGAAGGCTGGGGCCTTTACGCCGAACAGCTCGCCGACGAGATGGGCATGTACCAGAACGATCCGTTTGGCCGCGTCGGTTATCTGCAATCGGCGGCGTTCCGCGCGTCTCGCCTGGTCGTCGATACCGGCATGCACTCCAAGCGTTGGACGCGCGAGCAGGCGATCGACTCGATGATGCAAGCCACCGGCGACAACCGCTCGAACGTCGTGACGGAAATCGAGCGCTATTGCGTGTGGCCCGGGCAAGCGTGCAGTTACATGGTCGGCCGGCAGGCCATCAACCGCATGCGCGACAGCGCCCGCCAAACGCTCGGCGACGCTTACGATCAGAAGGGCTTCCACGACACCCTGCTGACGAATGGCGCCACGCCGCTCTCGGTTTCGGAGTCGCTGGTCAACGAATGGGTCGCCTCGCGCCGCAACGCGTAGTGCGCCTCAGAGTCGATCTGCGACGGCGGCGTGATTATTCACGCCGCCGTTTTTCTTTCTTCGACCGCCGGTGCTTCGCCGGCGTTCGTGCGGCGGCCCAAGTACCGCACACCCTTCGCCCACATCTTCAGCGCTTCCCAATGAATTCCCGCAATCACGGCAATTGTCATCAGCGGATTTCCTAACCAAGCCTTCAGCAAGTTGACATCAGTCAACGCCCGTCGTTCACCGGCAAACGACGCTGTCAACGCGATCTCGCTACCCCGCCGCACGAGCATCGCCACCACGGCCTGTTCTCCAGGCGGCGTCACACGAAATTCATACCTCAGGTTCATCTCGAGGAATGGCGAGACAAAGAAATCCTTGTCGCACTGTTGTTCCACCGGTCCGTTCGTCTCCGTCCGCGCCGGCAGAACATAGAAGCGCCGTTCGCCGAACGTGTTCGAAACTTCGTGCGCCAGCGCGGCGATCGATCCGTCGCGGCGATAGCAGAAGTACACGCTGAGCGGATTGAACACGTAATTCAAGAGTCGCGGCATCGTGAGCAACTCGACTCGTCCGCCGTCCCATCCAATGCCTGCTTCGCGCAGCTTTGCTTCGATCTGCGGCTTGATAGGCGTATTCCTACGATCACCGTGATCGCGGTCGAACAACGCCATCAGCGCGGGGCGATTGTGCGCAAAGAACTTCAGCCGCGCGTCTAGCGTTGGCACCTCGTCCAAATCCACCAACAGCATGAAGACGCGATACCGAAGTCGGTGTTTGCTGGGGCGGTTGTGCCTCACTTGGCCGATATAGAGCGCGCTCACGCCGCAATCGCCTCCCGCGCCGGTGCTTCGAGATAGATGCGCCCAGATTCCTCGGGCACGGTCCACGGCCGCCGCACACCGCCGAGCTGCTCGGCCACGGCAAGTCCCGCTTGCAGCCCGTCTTCGTGAAATCCAGCGCCAAAGTGCGCGCCGCAGAACCATGTGTTGCGCTGGCCCTGCAGCGACCACAGCTTCTCCTGTGCGCGGATGGCGGCCGCGTCGAACAAGGGGTGATCGTACTGCGTTTCGTAAAGCACCGTCTCCGGCCTTGGCATCGCGCGGGGATTGAGCGTCAGGAAGATATTCTCCCGGCACTCCAGCCGCTGCAGTTTGTTCATCCAGTAGGAGACCACACACCCGCCATCTGGATTGTCGCCCACATAATTCCAGCTCGCCCACAGCGGCTCGCGCCGCGGCATCAGCGCCCGGTCCGTATGCAGTATGGCCCGGTTGTTCGTATAACGAAACGCGCCAAGCACCGTGCGCTCGTCCGCAGTCGCATCGTCCAGCATCGCCAGCGCCTCATTTGCATGCGTCGCGATCACCACATCGTCGAACCGGTCGATCGAGCCGCGCGCGTCGCGCACCCAAACGCCCCCCGCCGCGCGGCTCACCGAGACCGCTCCGGCGCCGAGCCGGACGCGCTGCGCATAGGCCGCCGTCAGCTTCTCCACGTAGGCGCGGCTTCCGCCTTCAACGGTCCGCCACGCAGGCCGGCCCTTCAGCTTCAGCAGTCCATGGTTCTCAAAGAAGCGCACGAACGCGCACGCGGGATAGTGGTGTATCTCCGCCATCGACGCCGACCAGATCGCCGCCGCCTGCGGCAGCAAGTGGTCCCGCCGGAACGCATCGCCGTAGCCGCGTCGTTCCAGATACTCCCCCAATGAAATCATTTCGTCGCGCGCGCCGAGCAAGTCGAGAGGCGCGTGGCGATAAAAGCGCAAGAGGTCGAGGGTCATCGACCAGAAGCGGGGGCTCATCAAATTGCGCCCGCCGTCGAAAAAGGCTGCCGCGCCGACCGAAGAATATTCCGTCCGTCCGCCATTCAGCGAAACGCCGAACGACATGTCTGACGCCTTCGAGGGCACACCCAGGTGCTCAAACAACGCGACGAGATTGGGGTAGGTTACGTCATTGAACACGATGAAGCCGGTGTCGACCGGCGTCTCGCCCACGCCGGTGTTCACGACCACCGTGTTGGAGTGGCCGCCCATGCGCTTGCTCCTTTCATACACCGTCACGTCATGGCGTTGGCTCAAGAGCCATGCCGCGGACATTCCCGCTATGCCTGAGCCAATGACAGCGATATTTTTCCGCCGCGTCGGCGTCATGGAGGTGAAGGCCATTTTCCCCGTCCGCTCCAGCGCACATCACGGCTGGTTCGTCAGGCGATACGGGCCGGCGAGCGATTTGGTTCAGACTGATCCAACCCGCGTGCTCCTTCGTAAGAGCCAGGATGCGCCCGCTCGAGATTTCCCCGAGGAGATTGCGTGTGCGAACGCGCGGGGGGCGCATGGATAGCGGCGTTGACCGTGGCGACGACGCCTTGCTCGTTCGCATCGCCGGTGGCGATCGCGAAGCGTTCGCTGCCGCTTTCGCGCGGTATGCGCCACGCGTGAAATCGTACCTGCTGCGCCTCGGCGCGCCAGGCGCCATCGCGGAAGACTTGGCGCAGGACGCCATGGTCTCCGTCTGGCGGAGGGCGGCGTCCTACGATCCCGCCAAAGCGAAAGCCTCCACCTGGATCTTTGTAATTGCCCGCAACGCATGGATCGACAAGCTGCGGCGCGAGAAAGTGGAATTGGCCTATCGGGAGACTTCGTCCGTACCGGAAGAAAGCGCGGACGAACCGCCGGATGAAGCTGCGATGCGGATGCAAACGGAAGAGCAGGTAAGCGCCGCCCTCGCGACTTTGTCGGACGAGCAGCGGCAAGTCGTGCAGCTCTCGTTCTTCGAGGACATGCCGCATGCAGAGATCGCCGAGGCGCTATCGCTGCCGCTTGGCACCGTGAAGTCACGCCTGCGCCTTGCGCTCATCAAGTTGCGCGGCCACTGGGAGCAATACGAATGAGCCCGCAGCACCACCCCGCGGACGATGTCCTGATCGCTTACGCCGCCGGCGCGCTCGAACCTGGTTTCGGCTTGGTCGTCGGCGCACATCTGGAAACCTGCTCGCAGTGCCGCGCCCGCGTTGCCTCGTTCGAAGCCGCTTCAGGCGCTGCGCTTAATGAGTTGCCCGAAACCGAAATCGCATCCGACGCGCTGGCGAAAGTCATGGCTCGTCTGGACGAAGCGCCCAAGCCCATCGCCGCCGACGCGCGCCCGTTGCTCGATCGCTTGCCGCTAAAAGCAAAGCGCTGGGTCGCGCCTGGCGTGTGGGTCGCCGGCGTCGACACCCCGCACGCACGCGACAACCGCGTCTACATCCTTTCCGTCGCGCCCGGCATGCCGACCGCGCGCCACGAGCACTCGGGGGCAGAGTTCTGCACCGTGCTCAAGGGCGCCTACCGCGATGAAGTCGGCCGCTTCGCCGCCGGCGATTTCGCAGCGGCGTACGGCGAGTTCAACCACCAGCCTGTCGTGGACGGTGACGAGACCTGTATTTGCCTTTTCGCCACCGAAGGGCGCTTGAAGCCTCAGGGCCTCATCGGGCGCATCGCCTTCGGGTTCGCTGACGTCTAATTTCGTCGCATCGCTCTCGCGCCCGAGTGTGACCTGCGGCATAGGCGTGCGCGTCTGAAGCGGAGCGAATGAGCTCATGACTGACGCTGCACTTTCGCCGGCCTCACCGGCGCGCGCTTCGTCTTCCGCCAATCTGGCGGCGGGCGTCCGCATCACCGAAATCGACATGCTGCGTGGCCTCGTCATCGTGCTGATGGCGCTAGACCATTGCCGCGACTATTTC
>DASPMA010000094.1:0-5648 GCA_035627335.1 Binatia bacterium | reverse complement strand
CGCAACCGGCGACAGCGCCATGAAATTGCCGAAGCGCAGCACTTGGCCCGTAAGCAGGCGGAAGAGCCGCTTGTAGACAGCGTAGAAGAGCTTGAACGTCAACGTCTCGGAACGCTTGGCGCGTTCAGCCACGGCGACATCGCAGTTCGATCCAGCTACAGCGTCCAGCAATCGGGGAATGCTCTCGGGCGTGTCTTCGCCATCGGAATCCATCACAACGCAGGCCAAGAGGTTCGGCAGCGAAGCGGCGCGCGCGAGCCCGATGGCAATGGCGCCCTGGTGCCCCACGTTGCGCGCCAGCCGCAGGATCTCCCCAGCAAGCCCGGCATCGGCGATCGAAGACACCTTTGGCGGCGCGGAGAGCGAGCCGTCATCTACTGCGATCAGATGAAAGCGTCCCCCCGTCGCGCGCTGGATTTCTCCGAGCCGCTTGCACAGCTCCGAGAAGCTTGCCTCGTCCTCGTAGACCGGCGTGACGATGGCGACGATCGACATGAAAGAACCGTACCTGGGGCCGATGGCGTAAGCCATCCGAAGCTCGCGCGTGGAGCGCGCAGTCCTCCTTCGCCGAGGCTTCGGAGAACATCCTACTCTCGCCGCGCGAGCGTAGGATGGTCGGAGCAGCTGGATTCGAACCAACGACCCCCACGTCCCGAACGTGGTGCTCTACCAGGCTGAGCTATGCTCCGAAGGCCGGGGCTTATAGACGGCTCTTGAGGGCGGCGCAACGACGCAGGAATTCACCGGATTTCCAAGCCCAGCGGCCCGGAGATTGCGTCCGTCAGGCGCTGTTGCATCGAGAAGCGGGCGCCCTTAAGTACCCGCTTCGCTTTTGGGGTGTCGCCAAGCGGTAAGGCAGCGGTTTTTGGTACCGCCATTCCTAGGTTCGAATCCTAGCACCCCAGCCATCCTCAAACAGGCTCGAAGGCCTTGGCCTGCTGCAGCAGGTCGAGCACCTCCTCGTCCGTCGTTTGACTGAAATCGCCGTAGTGCAACCCAACTGCGTAGAACGGCTCGGGCGTCGCCAGGCACACGACTTCATCCGCCAGTTCATCGACCGCCGGAAGGCTTTCGGCAGGCGCCACCGGAATCGCAGCCACCACGTTTGCGGCGTCCATCTGCTTCATGGCTTCCAGCGCGGCGCGGAAGGTCGCGCCGGTGGCGATGCCGTCGTCCACGACGATCGCCGTCCGGCCGGCGACATCCGCCAGCGAGCGTCCCCCGCGATAGGCTTGCTGGCGCCGTTCGATCTCCAACGCCTGAAGCGCCGCTGCCTCCTTTATGTGCGGCATGAAGCGCGCGGGCACGGCTTCGTTGAGCACCACGATCGGCCTCTTGGCTTCGACGACGGCGCCCAAAGCAAACTCCTCGTGTCCAGGCGCGCCGATCTTGCGCACCAGCAGCACGTCCAGCGGCGCCGTGAGGTCGCGTGCGATCTCGTAGCCGACGGGAACGCCGCCACGCGGAAGCGCGAGCACGATCGGCTTGTCGAGATTCATGGCGCGAAGGCGCGCGGCAAGGCGCCGTCCGGCCTCGGCGCGGTCAGCGAAAATCTGGTTGCGGTCGTACATCGTCCTGCCGCGCGTGCTCGCGCGGTCCCAAATAGCGCTTGAACCAATCGCCCGCGAGCCGCGCCACAATTTCGAGCGTGCCCGGCTCCTCGAATACGTGGCCTGCGCCCGGAACGACTTCCAAGTCCTTCTCGCTTTTTAAACGCTCGAAGGCGCGCTCGTTCAGCGCGATAACCGGCGCGTCGAGGCCGCCGATAATCAGCAAGGTTGGTGCGCGCACGCGCTCCAACGCCTCGCCCGCCAAATCAGGACGGCCGCCGCGCGAGACGATGGCCGCAATGTTCGAATCGGGCTCCGTCTCGGCGATCAGCGCCGCCGCGGCGCCCGTGCTGGCGCCAAAATAGCCAACGCTAAGGCGTTGCGTGCGCTCCTGCTCGCGCACCCACCGCGTCGCCAAAACGAGACGCGAGGCGAGGAGTTCGACGTCGAACACGTTCTTCCGATCCAGTTCTTCTTCGGGCGTGAGAAGGTGAATGAGCAAGGTCGCGGCTCCGCCGCGCTGCAGCTGAGCGGCGACAAAATTGTTACGAGGCGAGAAGCGGCCCGAACCGCTGCCGTGCGCAAATATGACAATTCCCTGTGCGGCTTCCGGAATGCCGAGAATGCCTTCGCGGCCTTGCTTGCCGATGCGGACAGCTTCACCGGTCTTGATGTGCTGGGCCATGTCTCACTCTCCGAACGGATAGGTCTCGGGCGCGCCGGCGCGGCGTGGCCCGCTCAGGGGCGTCACGGGGCTGGTTTCGGCGAACCAAACGAACGCGTCGAACTGCTCAGACAAGAGCGCCTCGAAGTAGTGGCTGCCGCGCTCGGTCTCCGGCCGATAGATCACGCCGATGGCACGCTCGAGGCGCGTGTCGCCCAGCGCTTCGCGTGCATCGCACGCATCGCGCCAGGCGCAGAGCGAACGCTCGGGCGCGTGATCTCGGAACGCCGCTTCCCAGCTGCCGGCGAGCGCGGGACGTATCTGCTTGATCTGCATCGGCCCGTCCCAGTCGCTGGCCGCGGCGACGCGCCCGCGGTCTGTGCCAAAACCGATCAGCACGGCGTCGCGGCCGTGGGCGGTGCGGCAGAGTTCGCCGATATTGAACTGGCCCTCCCAGCCCATCTCGGTCGCCGCCGCGTCGCCGATGTGCGAGTTGTGCGCCCATACGACCGCCTTGCCCTGTCGCGCTTCCATCACGGCGCGCAGCGTGTCGAACATGTGCCGATCACGCAGATTCCAGGACTCGGTCGAGCCCTCGTACATGACGCGGTAGTAGCTCTCGGCCGCGCGCACGAGGCGCGCATTCTGCACCGCATCGAAGTACTGCTCGCCGTCCCGCTCGCTGTAAGCCAGCCTCTTCTCCAGGATCGCGGCGAGCTGTTTGGCGATGTCATCCTGGCACCCAGCATGCCGCGCGCTCACGACAGCGTGGCCATAGTACGCCGGATCGCTCTGCCACGGCGTGATGCAGCCATAACGCTGGCGGGCGCGTGACGCCTCCTCCGGATCGACGCGATCGAGATAGGTGAGCACCTCGGCGATGCCGCTGCGCAGGCCGTAAATATCCAAGCCGTGGAACGACGCGCGCTGCTCGTCAGCCAAGCCGGTATTATGCGCATGCAGCCAATCGACAAACGCGGCGACCTCCGCATTGCGCCACATCCAGGTGGGAAAACGTGTGAAGGCCGGCTCGGCGGCGCCAGCGGCGCGGCCGCGCACATAGCGGTCGATCTTCAGAGCGTCCGGCCAATCGGCTTCGACGGCGACGATGGTGAATCCATGCTGTTCTATAAGCCGCCGCGTGACGGCGGCGCGCGCGCGGTAGAATTCCGAGGTTCCGTGGCTCGCTTCACCGAGCAGCACCACACGGGCGTCGGCGAAGCTATCAAAAGCTTTAGCAAACGCGGGATCGTCGAACGCCGGCAACGGCGCCGACCGCGATGCGATCACATCTTCCGCGCGTTCGCCGAGCCGGGTACTGGCGGGCGCGACCATGTGGGGGCAACCTCGCGGACGCCGCGACTGTTCCACACTTTGCCGCAGGAGTGCGGCCTTGCCTTTGCAAGCGGTTCTGAGGATCAAAAGGCCCTTCGGATTCGGGGTGTTGGGGACACATGGCCAGACTGAGCTATAAGCCGGGTGACTTCGATCTCGTCGTGCGCCGTTCCAAAACGGGACTCGGGCTATTCGCGGAAAGCGAAATCCCGAAAGGGTCGTGCATCATCGAATATTTCGGCCCTCAGCTCACGCCCGAGCAGGAAGAGAAAAGCCGCTCGAAATATCTCTTCGAGGTTCACTCGCGCAAAACCATCGACGGCGCCCTGCGCAAGAACACGGCGCGCTACATCAACCACTCGTGCCGGCCGAACTGCGAACCCAACATCTACAAGGGCCGCGTTTACATTCACGCGCTCCGGCGCATCCGGCCGGGCGAAGAGCTGAACTACGATTACGGCACGAACTATTTCAACGAATTCCTGAAAGGCATCTGCGCCTGCGAGAAGTGCAAACCGACGACGGCCAAACGCCGTCCAGTAGCGAAGAAGATGGCCGCCAAGCGGGTGAAGAAGAAGAAAACGAAAGCGAAGCGGAAAGCGGCTTAAGTCCCGGACCGCGCGCCTTCAGACGCGCTCTAGCGCTGCTTCACTTCGGCGCCCTTCGCTCTTCCAAGGATCACTGTCGTCGCGAGGCCAAGGAAGAGGCCGTGCTCCACCACGCCGGCGATCCCCTGCAGGCGCGCCGCGAGCGCTTCGGCGTTGGGAATACGCTGGGCGTGCGCGTCGATGATGTAGTTGCCGCCATCGGTGATCACCGGCTCGTTAGCCTTGCCTGAAATGCGCAGGGCGACCTCATGGCCGGCGCAGCCGGTTTCCCGCAGCGCCTCGTGAATGCGCTGGGCGGTGAGCGCAGAGCCGAAGCGTGTCACTTCAACCGGCAGCGGAAATTCGCCAAGTGTGTCGACCCATTTCGTCTCGTCGGCGATAACCACCATGCGCTTGGAGGCGGCCGCCACGATTTTCTCGCGCAAGAGCGCTCCGCCGCCGCCTTTGATGAGGCGGAAGCCAGGATCAATTTCGTCGGCGCCATCGACGTCCAGGTCGATGGAGGTGACTTGGCTGATTTCCAGGAGGGGGACGCCGACCTGTTCGGCAAGATTGCGCGTCGCTTCGGAGGTCGGCACGCCCTTCACGCGCAGCCCCTGACGCACGCGCTCGCCGAGCTGGCGCACGAAATGCGCGGAGGTCGAGCCCGTGCCGAGCCCAACGACCATGCCGTCTTTCACATACTCCAGCGCGGCCTGCGCAGCGTTGAACTTGGCGAGATCGGCGCTCATGCTTTGTCCTTCGGCGGCTTCTGCTTTTTCGCGCGGTTCTTGTCGGCCCAACCTTCGATGTTGGCTTGGCGCGAACGCGCGACGGCCAGCGCGCCGTCGGGGACGTCCTTGGTAATGACGCTGCCGGTGCCGGTGTAGGCGCGGTCGCCGACTTTCACCGGCGCGACTAGCGCGGTGTCGGAGCCGATGAAGGCGTCTGCGCCAATCGTGGTGCGATATTTGTCGAAGCCGTCGTAATTACAGGTGATCGTGCCGGCGCCCAGATTGGCGCGAGCGCCGATATCCGCGTCGCCGACATAGGTGAGATGACTCGCCTGCGCTTTGGCGCCGAAGGTGGCGTTTTTCACTTCGACGAAATTGCCGATCTTCACGTTGGGACCCAGCTTGGTGCCTGGACGCAGACGCGCGGATGGACCCACATTTGCGCCCTCGCCGATTTCCGCGCCCTCGATATGGCAAAACGCCTTGATGCGCGCGCTCTTGGCGATCTTCACGCCTTTGCCGAAGAAGACGTTTGGCTCGATCACGACATCGGCGGCGACTTGCGTATCGTAGGAAAAGAACACGGTGTCGGGATCGATCAGCGTGACGCCCCCTTCCATCATGGCGATACGCATGCGGCGCTGGAAGGCCGCCTCAGCGGCGGCGAGGTCGACCTTCGAGTTTACGCCCATGGCGTCGCTCTCTTCCCCGACGACCACGTGCGTAGCCTGGCCAGCGGCGCGGCCGAGCGCGACGATGTCGGTGAGATAGTATTCGC
>DASPMA010000093.1:0-5627 GCA_035627335.1 Binatia bacterium | reverse complement strand
GGGCGTGTCCGCGATCGGCGTCAGCAGGAACACCGCGTCGTTCTTCTGCTCCAGCGCATCGAACCACGCGCTGGTCATGCCCTCGCCATTCAGCTCCGCTTCGTTCTCATTCGTGACAATCGCGGCCCGCGCGCCCAAGCGCTTCAGCGCAGCCTGCAGCGTGCGCGCACGCAGCATCAAATCGATCGTCGGCGACGTCGAAATGAAAGCGTACACTTTCGGATCGGCGCGCGGATTCGACGAGGTCGGCGCGCGCGCGCGCGACAACATCAGGCGCGCCATGTGCTGCATCAGCTTCGGATGTGCGGCCACCAGCCGGTCGAACGCTTCCGGCGTCAGCTTCAAAAGCTCGCTATCGCGCATCGCGAACACGCTGGCCGTATGCGGCTCGCGCGCCACCATCGCCATTTCGCCGACAGGCTCGCCGGGGCGGATATAGCCCAGCACCTTGTGGCCGCGGTCAGCCGGTTTGAAGGCGGCCAGCGACCCCGAAATCAGAAACCACACGCCTTCCGGCGGCTCGCCCGCATTCATCAGCGCCCAGCCCGCCGGCAGCGAAAACCACTCCGTTTCCGCGTCAGCGGCCGCAAGCACCTCGGGACTGGCGTCCTTGAGGAAAGCGATGTCGGCGAGGCTCGGCTTCATGTGGATATCCAAGGATAGAGGATAAGAGCCGTGTGTTAAGGCGCAATGAGGGGCCTCGCGCGCGGTTTTCCGGCCCGGCCTGCGTGCTATAGGCGAGCCCCATGACCGTCTATGTCGCGCATGCGCCCGCGGACCGCGCGGCGGCCGAAGCCTTGGAAAAATTCCTCGAACGGCGCGGCCAGTTCGTCGAACCTGACGACGGTACGACCGCATTGGCCCCCGTGCGGCAGAGCGATGCTGTCGTGCTGCTGCTGTCGAAGGATTTCGTGTTCGGCCCCACGCGCCTGCGCCTTGAACAACGCGCGCTCGACGCCTGGGCCGATCAACGCCTCATCGTCGTCAAGCTGGACAAGGGCATCGCCCCCGTCGGCCTGCGCGACTTGCCCGCAATCGACGCCAGCTTCGAAGCGCAACGCGAATTCAAGTGGCAGGAGGTCGCTAGCAAAGTCCGCGAAACGCTGGCGCGGCCGCCCGCTCTCCCCCAAGAGCCCGATGAACCGGACGAGATAGAAGCGCGGCCCGCCCAGAAACAGCGCGGCGGCGCACTGAGTGCAATCGTTTTGTTGCTGCTGGCGTTGCCCGGCGTAGGCGCCGCCGCCGTCGCAACCGCGATCTGGCTGGCCAACCGCATCGGCCCGGCGCCGGGCACGCTCGAAGATCTTCGGCGCGGCGTTGAGGAATTCGGCGTTCGCTATGGCGCGCCGGCCGGCGCCACCGAATGGGTCTTCCTCGCTGTGATGATTGTGACACTCGCAATCTTTGCCTCGTTCCTCGCGCGTCTTTTCGCGCCGCGCGCCAAACCTGCGAAGCGGAAAGCGTCGCCGCCGCCTGTTTCGGCGCCAGAACCAGAGCCCGGGCGATCAGATGCCGTGTTCGTCTCGTATGCGCGGGCCAACGCCAAGGACGTGCTTCCCGTTATCGAAGCCGCCAAGGCGCAGGGGCGCTCCTTTTGGATCGATCAGAAGGGCATTGGCGCGGGCCAGAGCTGGGCTGGCGAAGTCGTGCGCGCGATCCGCACCGCCGGCGGCGTTGTCGTCATGTGCTCGAAAGCCGCGTTCGAGAGCGACCACGTCAAGCGCGAAATCTATCTTGCCGACCGCTACCGCAAGAAACTGACGCCGGTTTTTATCGAGCAGGCTGAGCCGCCCGAGGATTTCGAGTATTTCTTCGCGGGCGTGCAGCAGCTCAAATTATTCGACACGCCCGAAGCCGAACGTCCCGACGCCCTGATGCGCGCCTTAGGAGCTGCGACATGAGCACTTCTCCCGATCCCGTCCTGCTCGACGTCTCGAGCGAAGGCATCGCCACCGTCACCCTCAACCGGCCCGACAAGCGCAACGCCTTCGATGAGCTGATGATCGCCCACCTCGCTGAGACCTTCGAAACCCTCAAAGGGGCCGACCACGTCCGCGCGGTCTTCATCCGCGGGGCAGGCGAGACGTTCTGCGCCGGCGCCGATATCGACTGGATGCGCCGCGCCGCTGAGTTCACCGAGCTCGGCAATGAGACCGACGCGCTCGCGCTCGCGCGCATGCTCCGGCACCTCTTCGAGCTGCCGCAGCTTACGATAGCGCTGGCCCAGGGCGCCGCGATGGGGGGCGGAATTGGCCTCATGGCCGCGAGCGATGTCGCCGTTGCGCTCAAGGGAACCAGATTTCGCTTCTCGGAGGTGCGTCTCGGCCTGACGCCCGCAACGATTGCACCCTTTGTCGTTGAGGCAACCGGTTCCCGCGTGGCCCGCGCACTGTTCGCCAGCGCCGAGGAATTCGACGCACATTATGCGGAAAAGATCGGATTGGTGCAGTACGTTGTTGACGACGAGGCCGGTTTGCAGGCGATCATGGAGCGCATGAGCGATCTGGCGCTAGCTGCGGCGCCTGGCGCTGTGGCGGACGCGAAAGCACTGGTGCGGTTCGTTTCCGGACATAAGATCGACGACAGCCTTTCGCGCGAGACTGCGCGGCGCATTGCACAGCGGCGCGCTTCGGCGGAAGGCAAGGACGGGCTCGCGGCGTTTCTGGAGAAGCGCAAGCCGGAGTGGAACAGTTGAAGCTGAAGCGGGGTCTCAGCCGGTTTTGGACTTTTGCGTTCCGCGCGGGCCTCGTGCGCGCGCCCATGCCGTTCTGGCGCGTCGTCGTGGAATCCCGGCTCGATCGCCGCGCCCGCGCTTGGTCGAAGCGATATGACGGCGCTGTAACCGCCGTGTTCTGCTGGGCTCGCACCATCGAGGAAGCTGAGGGGCTCGCCGTGCTCGCGCTGGAAGAAGAGGGCCTGGAGCCCGTCACCGCCGACGCAATCAAATGCCCGCCCGCGGCCGCGCCGAAGTCGACGCCGCAGGCCGTCGCCCGCTCCGATCTCGGCTTCATCACCAACGTCGAGGACGAACAGACGGCCGGCTCATCCCGGCGTGGCGCACAGGCTTGATCGGCGCGCCGAGGCGCCTGAAAGTTCCGTCATGAGTGGGGAAATAGAGGCCGCCGGCGCACTGGCGACCGCGGGCGCGGTGGCGGGTGCGATCGAGCCGGGCGATCCCGGCAAGCCCGGCGAGGGCGGCTGTCTCAATTGCGGCCATGAGCTGGGCGGGGGCCGCTACTGCCGCAATTGCGGCCAGTCCGCGCGCCCGCACCGCACGCTGGGCGGCCTGGTCAGCGAATTCCTGGCGAGCCTTTGGAATTTCGACACCAAAGCCTGGCGCACATTGCCGCTCCTGCTGTTCCGGCCTGGCACGCTCACGCGTCAGTACGTTTACGGCAAACGCGCGCGCTACATCTCGCCGCTCACCGCGTTCCTGCTCTCGATTTTCCTGATGTTCTTTGCGTTCTCGACCGTGCAGCTTCCGCAGAACACGCGCGACGCAAGCGATATCGCGGCCACCGCGGAGGATCTGGCGGAAGCGCGACAAGAGCTGGCGCAGGCGCAAACCGAATTGCAGCGCGCGCGCACTAACCCCGATCCGGATCAACCTGCCGGGCTCGAAGAAGGCCTCGCCGAAGGCGCGGTGCGTATCGCTGAAGGTGCGGTGCAACGGCTCGAACGTCAGCTCGCACAAGAACAAGCCCGCGCTGCAGCAGCCGCCGAGCGGCGTGCTGCCGCGGCAAACGAAGGCGGCGAAGCGCCTGCAACAAACGAGGGTGAGGCGCCGGCGAGCAACGCGGCGCCTTCGACCAACGATGAGGAGGCGCTTGCCCCCGGGGAGGAAGCTGACGACGGTCTGAGTGTAGGCGTCTCAATCAACGGCGAGCCTGTTTCGGAAGATTCGACGTGGCAGGAAGAGCTGCGGGCCGCCGTCGATCGCGGCGATGTCGAAGTCAACATGGGCCATCCCGCACTCAACGCGCGCGCCTTGGAAACGCTTCGCAATCCCGATCTTGCCATGTCCCGCGTCCAGGAAGCCGCGTCGAAATTCTCCTTCCTGCTCGCGCCCATGTCGCTGCCGTTCATTGCATTGCTGTTTCTGTGGAAGCGCGGCGTCACCCTCTACGATCACATGGCCTACGCGCTCTACGCACTCGCTTTCGCCGCCTTGCTGTTCTCCAGCGTCGTTCTTATTGGCAAGCTTCCGTTCGTGAGCTGGGCCGCCGGCTGGCTTCTTCTTTGCCTGCCGGTGCACACATACTTCCATCTTGGCGGCGCCTATGCGCTCGGCTGGTTCTCGGCACTGTGGCGCACGATCTTTATGCTGTTCTTCTCGCTCATCGTGGCGTGCATTTTCTTCACGATGGTCATCATTCTCGGCTTGGTGGGATGATCGACGCCTATCTGCAAGAATGGATCGACCAGGCGCCCATTCTTGGCGGCTCCATCATCGCAGTGCTGTTCATGGCCGGCGTCGCCGCGCTGCTTGGCTTCCGGCGCGCCGCGCGGATTGACGACGCGGAGCTGGCCCGCCTAGCCGCCGCCGAAAGCGCCAGCGTGGAGCGCGCCTCAATCCAGCCGCACGGCAAGTCCGCCGTAGCCCGCCTCTCCGGCGACAAGCTCATGATCGCGCGTGTCATGGGCGCCGACGTCAGCGCGAGGGTGGCGCCCTTGGCGCTGGCGCGCTTCCGCTTTCGCAACGGCAAGCTCAGCGTCGCATTTGCCGACAGCGGCTTTCCGCCCCTAGAATTAGCGGTTGACGAAACGCCGCCCTGGCTTGCCCAGCTCGCGGCAGGAGACGCCCGGTGATCGCGCCCGAGCCGCCTTTCGAGATTCCGCCCATCATCACCTACGCGGTGCCGGGCTTCGTGCTCTTGATCCTCATTGAGATGATCTATGTGCGCATGACGAAGAAGGGCCGCTACGAGGCGCGCGACTCTCTCACCAGCCTGATGATGGGCTTCGGCAATCAGGTGTTCGAGCTGGCGATCGGCTTTGCCGTCATCGCCGCGTTCGCCGGCGCCTACCAATTTCGCCTTTTCGATATCGGCTGGACCTGGTGGGCGATGGTGCTCTGCTTCTTCGCCGAGGACCTCAGCTATTATTGGTTCCACCGCCTCGCGCACGAGCGGCGCTGGTTCTGGGCCAGCCACGTCGTGCATCACTCTTCGCAGCACTACAATCTGACGACCGCGCTGCGGCAAACCTGGACGGGCGTGTTCGCGCTGTCCTTCGTCTTCAAGCTGCCGCTGGTGGTGATCGGCTTCCCGCCGGAAATGGTCGCGATGTTCACCGCCATCAGCCTCGTCTACCAATTCTGGATTCACACCGAAACCATCGGCCGCCTCGGTCCGCTCGAATGGGTGATGAACACGCCCAGCCATCACCGCGTGCATCACGCCATCAACGCCAGATATCTCGACGCGAATTACGCCGGCGTCCTCATCATCTGGGACCGCCTGTTCGGAACCTTCGTGCCGGAGGATGACAAAGAGCCAATCCGCTACGGCATCATCAGCCAGCTCGGCACCTTCAATCCCATTCGCGTCGCTTTCCACGAATGGCTCGGCATTTTCCGCGATCTGCGCGGCGCCAAGAACCTTGGCGAAGTGTGGGGCTACACGTTC
>DASPMA010000092.1:0-3252 GCA_035627335.1 Binatia bacterium | reverse complement strand
CTCGGTGTTGTTCTTTGTGCTGCATATCTTCCGCATGACGGTGTTCTTCGTGCTGGCGGGATTTTTCGCGCGCCTGCTGCTTGAGAAGCGCGGATTTGGCGGCTTTATCGCCAATCGCGCCAAGCGCATCGCCACGCCGCTGCTTGTGTTCTGGCCAATCTCCATCGCCGGGATCGTTGCCGTTGCAATCTGGGCCGCGGTGCAAGCCAATGGCGGCGCGATGCCGGAAGGCCCCCCGCCGCCCTCGCCCACGGCCGAGACCTTTCCACTCACGCACCTGTGGTTCTTGTACGTGCTGCTGTTCTTCTATGCAGGCGCGCTCGCGCTCAGCGGGATCGTGCGCTTGGTCGATCGCAGCGGCGCGCTGCGCGCTCGTCTGCTCGATCCGCTGGTGCGGGCGATCGCAGGGCCGGCGGCGCCGGTGCTGCTGGCGATGCCGGTGGCGACCGCGCTCTACTTCACGCCGAACTGGTACATGTGGTTCGGCATTCCGACGCCGGATCATGGCCTGATCCCGAACGCGTCGGCGCTCGTCATCTATGGTTCGGCGTTCGGCTTCGGTTGGCTGCTGAACCGTCAGCCCGATATCCTGAAGCGCTGGTCCTCCGTTTGGCTCGCTTACACCGTCGCGGCGATCGCCGCGTCCGCTGCGTGCCTCGCGATGACGAGCCTCACGCCCATGCTGACGCCGGCCGACCAGGGCCTCAACACCCTGGGCTTCGCCGCGCTCTACGCCTTCGCGAGCTGGGCGTGGACGTTGGGTCTCATCGGGTTCGCGGTGCGCCATCTCTCAGGCGAAAGCCGCGCGCGGCGCTATCTCGCGGACGCATCGTACTGGATCTATCTCGTTCATCTGCCGCTTGTGATGGCGCTGCAAACCGTGTTCGCGCCGTACGACTGGCCGTGGTTCGCGAAATACCCGCTCATTCTCGCCATCGCGTTCCTCGTCATGCTGGCGAGCTACCAGTGGCTGGTGCGCTATTCTTTCGTCGGCGCGATTCTGAGCGGACGCAAAACCAAACCGCCCAAGGCTAAGCGCGGTGAGCCGCAATTCGTGGCGGCGGAGTAGGAGATGGCGATGACATCCGATCTTCAGAGTGCGCGCGACGATCTCGCCTACATGCGCGGGCTCGTCAGCGGCTCGGCCCCGATGCAGGCGACCATCGGCGAGGCGTTCGTCTGGGCAGGGACGCTCTATGGCGGCCAGTGCCTTCTGCACTGGCTGCAGACGCTCGCGATAGCTCCAAGCGAAGGCCTGGCCGCGTTGGCGATCGGCTTCGGGCCGACGATAATGTTTTGCGCCGCGCTGGGCTGGATCATCTGGAAGGATCGAAAGACCAAGACGACGGGCGTCGCCTCGCGCGCCTTGGGCGCGGTCTTTCAAGGCGCGGGGCTCGCCAATCTTGTGATGGCCTTCGTGTTTGCTTACGGCGCGACGAAGGCCGAGAGCTTCGGGCTCTGGCTCTATCACCCGGTCGTCGTCTGCATGTTCCAGGGCGTGGCCTGGTTCGTGGCGTGGGTCATCCTACGGCGCGCGTGGCTCGGTTTGACGGCCGCGGGCTGGTTCGTGACGACGGTTGCGCTCGGCGTCGCGCTCTACATCGATATCGGCGCTTATTTATTCATCCTCGGCGTTGCGCTGATCCTTTTGATGGCTCTTCCGGGCTGGGCGATCTGGCGCGGTGCGAAGAAGCCCGCTTAAGCGCATGAGCGCCTTCGACATCGGCAAATTGGATGACGTCATCCACGGGCGGGTGCGCCTCGGGGTCATGGCGTACTTGGCCGATGCCGGCGTCGCGGACTTTACTGAGCTCAAGACCCTGCTCGACGTCACGCAGGGCAATCTCTCGGTGCACCTGCGCAAGCTGGAGGAGGCCGGCTACGTCTCAATCGACAAGAGTTTTCTCGACCGCAAGCCGCTGACGCGCGTGCGCATGACCGATGACGGCCGCGCAGCGTTCGCCGCGTATCTGGAAGCGATCGCCAAACTTGTGGGCGACGGCCGCTGACATCGGCCCGGAACGGCAAGGCGGCGATGCCCGTTGGCTTCGCGGCGGGGTCGAGGACAGACGATGCTCGACGCACTCATGCCGCTTGCCTTCCTGACGCCGTATCTCATGTTGCTGGCAGCAATGCTGGCGCAGCCTGCCGCGGTCATTCCCACCGGCGACGACTGACAAACTGCAATCTATCCAAGAGTTTAAATGCTCGCGCGTGCGTGACGGAACGTCATGGTACGCTGAACGCTGACTGACCATGCCAGCGCGGCTCTTCTCCTAGGCACGGGGGTCGCCGCTGGTCTGAACGCCACTGAGGACGACGCCGGCACACCTGCTTGCCAACCGCGCAGAATTGTGCCTGGCCCCCTTGCGAGGGCCCGCTAAACCGTGCATATCGCCCCGTTCGGCGGGCCGTTAACCCGTCGAGACCTGTCCGAGACTGCAGGCGCTACGCATGTGGCGGCCCGTAAGGGCGTCGCGCGCGTGGCTTAAATCGCTGAAAGCCTTTGGCTTTCTGGGCCCGCAATAGACAGAAGCTGACGTTTTTCGGGGGCGGCTGTCAAGCCGTCTCCCGCAGGCCGGCTCCTGGGACAGGGCGCGCGTGGGTCACGCGCCGTTCGGGGGTCTTTCCGCCGGCCGGCTCGTCCGCGTGCGCTAGGGCGCCCGGATTGGCCGGGGGCCCAACTGAGGAGACCGCAATGGATCGTGCTCAGAAGGCCGAGTCGGTGGAGTCGCTGAAAGGCGTATTCGCCGGGGCTGGGATGATGGTCATAGGCCATTATTCCGGTCTGACCGTTGCGGACATGACGGTGCTGCGTAATCGGCTTCGCGCCGAAGGCGGCGCGCTCAAAGTCGTAAAGAACCGGCTCGTGAAATTGGCCATCGACGGCACGCCCAAGGCGTCCGCCGCTGACCTGTTCAAGGGCCCCACGGCCATCGCCTATTCCACGGACCCGATCGCCGCCGCTCGTGTGGCCGTCGCGTACGCCAAGGAAAAGGAGCAGTTCGCCATCCTGGGCGGCCTGTTCGGCGACCAGCTGCTCGACAAGCAAGGCGTGCAAGCAATTGCGACGCTGCCTTCGCTCGACGAGCTGCGCGGCAAGATCATCGGCCTCGTGCAGGCGCCCGCGACCAAGATCGCCGGCGTGCTCGCAGCGCCCGGCGGTCAGCTGGCCCGCGTTCTCAACGCTTACGCGACCAAGGACGCCGCTTAACCGCCATTCCGCAATTCGATTGAAAACACAGATAAAAC